>DAIOGP010000010.1:0-14106 GCA_036745135.1 Solirubrobacteraceae bacterium | reverse complement strand
GTGTCGAAGCGGCCGGTCTGCTCCGCGACGATCACCTTCGAGCCGACGCCGTCGGTCGACAGCGCGATGCCGAGGTTCGGGCCGACCTCGAGCACGTTCGCGTAGTGCCCGGAGGCGAGCCGCGAGCGCGACGGGCGGCCGGGCTCGATCGTCTTCAGCACGCCGACCAGCGCGTCGACGGCGCGCGCGGCCGCGATCGTGTCGACCCCGGCTGCTGCGTAGGCCTCGCTCATCTCCCGCCATTCTGGCGCAGCCGCCGGATCACGAGCGCGGCGAGGCCGGCGCGGTACGCGGCGTAGGGCGCCAGCGAGCGGTCGCGCTCGACCATCGAGATCAGCCGGATCGAGGCCAGCGTGGAGGCGAACGCCGCCAGCGCCCCGCAGGCGAACGCCCCGGCGACGGGCCGCGGCAGGCCGCGCCGCGCGAGCCGCGCGCCCTTGAGCGCGCTGGCGCCGACGATGATCGGCAGCGCCACGTGCCGCGAGAGCGCGTTCGCGTCCGCGCGCGTGAAGCCGAGGCGCCGGGCGGCCGCGAGCGTCATCCCGTTGCGCGACATGCCCGGCACGAGCGCGCACGCCTGCGCCACGCCGAGCCACAGCGCGTCGCGCGCGCCGGCGTCCTCGCGGCGCCTGAGCTGCGGCGACCGATCCGCGGCGAGCATGGCGGCCGAGCCGATCAGCAGGCCGGCGGCGATCGTCCCCGGCGTGCCGAGCCGCCGCTCGATCGGGCGCTCGAGCGTGAACGCCACGAGCGCCGGCGGCACGAACGAAAGTACGGTGAGCGCCGCGCGGCGGCGGTCGAAGTCGCGCAGCGCCTCGCCGACCTCCGGGCGCAGCGCGATCAGCAGGGCCGCGGCGGTGCCGGCGTGCAGCGCGACCTCGAAGCTCTTGCGCAGCTCGGGGTCGAGCTCGGTGTAGCGCCAGCCGCGCAGCCACGGGACGAGCGCGATGTGCCCTGAGGACGAGATCGGCAGCAGCTCCGCGGGACCCTGGACGAGCCCGAGGGCGACCGCGTGGCGCAGCGGCAGCTCAGGCGCCGACATCGGCCGGGCGCTCGACCGGCTCCGGCTCCCCGGGGCCGCCGCTGCGCCCACCGCGGCGGCGCAGCACGGCGTAGCCGACGCCCAGCACGATCAGCGCCACGACCGCGTAGTCGACGTAGTGCAGGTTGTCCTTCCAGCGGGTCCAGTTCTCGCCCGCCTGCTGGCCGATGAAGCCGAGCGCGAGCACCCACGGGATGCAGCCGGCGAGGGTGTACGCCGTGAAGCGCCAGAACGGCATCCGCGCGACGCCGGCCGGCAGGGAGATGAACGTGCGGACCACGGGCAGCATGCGCGTGAAGAAGACGGTCGCCTCGCCGTGGCGCGCGAACCAGCGGTCGGCCCACGCGAGGTGCGAGGCGTTGATGTGCAGCCTGTGCCCGTGTCGCTCGACGAGCTCGATCCGCCCGAAGTACCCGACGCCGTACGCGATCCAGGAGCCGATGAGGTTCCCCAGCACGCCCATCGCCGTGATCGAGAACAGGCTCCACTGGCCGTCCGCGACGTTGAAGCCCGCGAACAGCATCGTCGCCTCCGACGGGATCGGGATGCACGCGCTCTCGAGCAGCATGAGGACGAACACGCCGCCGAGGCCGAGGTCGTCGACGACGTTGGTCGCGAAGGTGACGAGGAAATCGGTGAGCGAGGCCAGGACGAGCATCGGCAGCAGCGTAGCGGGCGACCGGCGGAGCCGGTCGCCGGACGGGGCGACCCTGACCGAACGGGTGGGGACGCGATCGCGCCAAGGCCATCTCGTAGGGTGTGCGGCCCGATGGCCGTCCCCCTGTTCGACACCGCGACCCCGCTCGAGCCGCTGCGCGACCGCGTGCTGGAGCGCCTTGGCGCGGTGCTCGACTCCGGCGCGTTCATCCTCGGTCCGGAGGTCGAGGCGTTCGAGCGCGAGCTCGCGGCCTACCTGGGCGTTGGCCACGCGCTCGGCGTGGCCAACGGCACGGAGGCGATCACGATCGCGCTGCGGGCGCTCGGCGTGGGCCCCGGCGACGAGGTGGTCGTGCCGTCGTTCACGTTCTACGCGAGCGCCGAGGCGATCCCGCCGACGGGGGCGACGCCGGTCTTCTGCGACGTCGACCCCGACACGTGCTGCGTCACCGCCGAGACCGTGCGCGCGGCGCTCACGCCACGCACCAAGGCGGTCATCGCGGTGCACCTGTTCGGCAACGTCGCGCCGGTGGAGGAGCTGGCGCAGCTCGGGCTCCCCGTGATCGAGGACGCCGCCCAGGCGGCCGGCTCGACGCGTCACGGGCGCCGCGCCGGCGCGCTCGGGACGCTCGCCACGTTCTCCTTCTACCCGACCAAGAACCTCGGCGGCATCGGCGACGGCGGCGCGATCGTCACCGACGATGCGGAGCTCGCGGAGCAGGTGGCGATGCTGCGCTTCCACGGCTCGCGCGACAAGGTGTCCTACGAGCACGTCGGCTACAACTCGCGCCTGGACGAGCTGCAGGCCGCGGCCCTGCGCCTCTTCCTCGGCGAGCTCGACGGCTGGGCCGAGGGTCGCCGCGCCGCCGGCCGGGCCTACGCGGACGCGGGCCTGGGCGAGCTGGCGGCGTTGCCCGTGCCGGTCGCCGGCAGCGATCCCGCGTGGCACCTGTACGTGATCCGCCATCCGCGCGCCGACGAGCTCCAGGCCGCGCTCGCAGCTGTCGGCGTCGGCGCGCGCGGCTACTACCGCACGCCGATCCACCGCCAGCGCGCGATGCGCCCGTGGGCCGACGGGGTCGACCTGCCGGTGACCGACGAGCTCGCGCGCACGCACCTCGCGATCCCGATGGGCGCGATGCTCACGTCGGCGCAGGTCGGCGAGGTCGTCGCCGCGGTGCGCGATGCGCGTCTGGGTTGACCTCACGAACAGCCCGCACGTGCTCGTGCTGCGACCGATCGTCGGCCTGCTGCGCGCGCGGGGGCACGAGGTCGAGATCACGGCGCGCGACTTCGCGCAGACGCTCGAGCTGTGCGAGCGCTTCGGGCTCGAGCACACCGCGATCGGCGCGCATCGGGGCGGCCGCGTGCTGGCGAAGGCGGCCGGGCTCGCGTCGCGCGCGAACGCGCTGCGGCGCTGGGCGCGCGGGCGGGACTTCGACCTCGCGATCGGGCACGGCTCCAACGACGTGACGGTCGCCGCGGCGACGCTGCGGATCCCCTGCTCGACGACCTTCGACTACGAGTGGGCGAGCGTGCAGCACACGGTCAACTGCCGGCTCGCCCAGGCCGTCGTCGTGCCCGACGCGATTCCCCCCGAGCGGCTCGACCGCTACGGCGCGCGGCGCAAGCTCCACCGCTACCCGGGCCTCAAGGAGGAGTACTACCTCGCCGACTTCGAGCCCGACCCCGCGATCCTCCCGGCGCTCGGCCTCGACCCGGCGCTGCCGCTCGCCGTCGTGCGCACGCCGCCGGAGGTGTCGCTCTACCACCGCTTCGAGCATCCGCTGTTCGAGGGCGTGCTCGAGCGCCTGCGGTCCCAGGGCCAGGTCGTCGTCCTGCCGCGCACGCCCGCGCAGCGCGAGCGGCTTGCCGCCGAGCGTGGCCTGGTGGTGCCCGAGCGGGCGATCGACTCGCAGTCGCTCGTGGCCTACGCGGACCTCGTCGTGTCCGCGGGCGGGACGATGAACCGCGAGGCCGTCGCGCTGGGGACGCCGGTCTTCACGACGTTCGCGGGGCGCCTCGGAGCTGTCGACGAGCGGCTGATCGCCGCCGGCCGGCTGCGCAAGCTGGAGCGGGTCGATGAGCTCGAGCTCGTCAAGCGCTCCGCGCCGGCGGGCGAGCGCGTGCGCCGCGATCCCGCGGTGCTCGCCACGATGCTGCTGGCGCCGGCGACGGCCTGAGCGGGCGGTCCGGCGCCTCGTCGCGTCGGCGTCGTCCGGCCGACGAGCGCCTGGTGGCCGACTAGAATCCCGCACCATGCGCCGGCGGCTCAGCTCCGCGGCCTTCCCCGTCCATCGCCACTCTCTCCCGCAGCTCGTCGTGGACGGCGGTCTGGTCGCGCTCGCGTACTACCTCGCGTTCCAGCTCCGCTTCGACCAGGGGCCGGTGCCGCGGCGCTACGACCGCCTGTTCGAGGTCACCGTCCCGTGGGTCGTCGTCGGCAGCCTCGCGGTCTTCGCGGTCTTCGGGCTCTACCAGAAGTGGTGGCGGTTCGTGGGTCAGCGCGACTACGAGGCGATCGTCCGCGCGGCGGTCGTCGCGACCCTCGCCACGGTCGGCGCGGTCGCGATCATCCACCCCGTCAAGCTCACGCAGCGGCCGGGCGCGCCGACGGTGGTGGCGGAGCGGGCGCTGCACGCCGCCCAGCTCGTGCAGCGCCGGCCGCAGGACGCCTCCGCCTACAAGCGCATCGCCCAGCTCGCCTACCGCGCGGGGAACCTGATCGACGGCGACATCGCCGCGGCGCGCGCCCGCGAGCTGGTCCCGGCCGATCGCCGGGCACGGCTGGCGTCGCTGCTCGAGAAGTCCCGCAGCGTGGCGGTCGAGCGCGCCCAGCGTGAGCCCGTCCAGCGCGTGGCCGCGCTGAACCTGCCCGGTGGCGTGATCGCGATCTACTTCCTCGGGCTGCTCGTCGTGCTGCTCGGCTCGCGCTTCATCGTGCACTCGGTCATCGAGCGCCCCCTGCGGGGCTTTCGCCCGCGCAAGGGCGCGCGCGACGTCCTGATCGTGGGCGCCGGCGACGGCGGCCAGCTCGTGCTGCGCGAGCTGATCCGCAACCCGTCGCTCGGCTACCGGCCCGTGGGCTTCGCCGACGACGATCCGCGCAAGCGCGGCATGCGCCTCGCCAACGGCCTGAAGGTGCTCGGCGGCACCGGCGACCTGCAGCGGATCCTCGACGAGGTCGAGCCCGACGAGGTGCTGATCGCGATCCCGTCGGCGCCGGGCACGGTGCGCGCGCGCGTCGTCACGGCCTGCCGCGACCGCGGCATTCCCGTGCGCACGATGCCGACCGTGTTCGAGCTGCTGCAGCGCGGCACGAACGTCATGCGCCAGATCCGCGACGTGCAGGTCGAGGACATCCTCGGCCGGGAGCCGGTGCGGATGGAGCTGGAGCGCGTCGGCGCGTACCTCACCGACCAGGTCGTGCTCGTCACGGGCGCCGGCGGCTCGATCGGCGCCGAGCTGTGCCGGCAGATCGCGCGCGTGAGCCCGCGCCGCCTCGTGCTGCTCGATCACGCCGAGGACAACCTGTTCGCGATCCGGCGCGAGCTCGAGGAGGACCGGCACGTCAAGACCTCCGTCGCGGTCCTCGCAGACTGCAAGGAGGAGGAGCGCATGCGCGAGGTGTTCGACGAGCACCGGCCCGCGATCGTGTTCCACGCGGCGGCGTACAAGCACGTCGGCCTGATGGAGGAGAACCCCGTCGAGGCGATCCGCAACAACGCGCTGGCGACGCGCGTCGTCGCGCGCGTGGCCGGCCAGACGGGCGTCGGCACGTTCGTCCTGATCTCGACCGACAAGGCCGTCTCGCCGGCGACCGTGATGGGCGCATCGAAGGCGCTCGCCGAGTGGGCGCTCGAGGCGGCGGGGGCGCGCCATCCGCAGACCCGCTACGCCTCCGTGCGCTTCGGCAACGTGCTCGGCTCGTCGGGCTCGGTGGTGCCGATCTTCCGGCGCCAGATTGCCGCCGGCGGCCCCGTGACGGTCACCGACCCGCGGATGACGCGCTACTTCATGACGATCCCGGAAGCGGTGCAGCTCGTGATCCGGTCCGCCTCGCTGGGCAAGGGCGGCGAGGTCTTCGTGCTCGAGATGGGCGATCCGGTCGCGATCGTCGATCTCGCCCGCGACATGATCCGCCTCTCCGGCCTCGAGCCCGACCGCGACATCGCGATCGAGACCGTCGGGCGGCGTCCCGGGGAGAAGCTGCACGAGGAGCTGTTCAACCCCTACGAGCGCGCGCAGCCGACCCCGGCCGACAAGATCCTGCTCGCCGAGCGCGAGTCGCTCGACCCCGCCTGGGCGGAGGCGGCGTTCGACCGCATCGGCCTGCTGGTGCTCGAGGGCGACGCGAAGGGGCTCGCGGCGGCCGTCGCGGAGCTGTCGGCCGAGCGCAGCGCGGCGGCCCTCCGCACGGCGCCCTAGACTCAGGGGCGAATGGATCCCGTCTTCGCGTTCTCGATCCAGGGCGAGGTCGAGAAGTTCGGTGGCTACGCGGGCCTCGCCGCCGTGCTCGGACTCGCCGTGCTGGCGCTGCTCTACTTCGCCCAGGCGCGCGAGGTCAAGCGCCTGCGCGAATGGGCGGGCCGCGCGCCCGAGCGCGCGCAGGAGCTCGAGGCGCGCGTCGCCGCGCAGGCCGAGGTCGCCCGCCAGAACGAGCGCCGGGTCGTTGCCCAGCCGATCACGGCCGCGCGGGTGGCGGCGACGCCGGCGACCACCCCGCCGGGCGCGCAACCCGGCGCCGGGCCGGTCCCAGCCGGCGCGGGCGCCGCGACGGGGGTGACGACGGCGCTCCCGGGCGCAGCCGGGCAGGCACCGGCGGCCACGGCTCCCGGGGCTCCCGGCGTGACGCCCGTGCCGACGCCGGCCACGGCTCCCGGGGTGACGCCCGTGCCGACGCCGGCCACGGCTCCCGGGGTGTCGCCCGTGCCGACGCCGGCCACGGCTGCCGGGGCTCCCGGCGCGAGGCCCGCGCCGGCGCCGACCACGGCTCAGGGGATTCCTACGGTCCGGCCGGGCGGCACGCCGTCCACGGCGCCGGTCGGGCAGCCCGCGACGGCCGCGGCCCTCGCCGCGGCGGCGATGGCTCAGCCCGGCGCACCCGCCGGGTCCGCACCGTCGGCGGCGTCGCAATCCACCGCGCCGGTCGCCTCGCCTGGCGCCGCACCCGGCGGCGGCGGCGCGGCCTCACCGTCGGCGATCGCCGGTCCTTCGACCGGCGCTGCACCGGATGCCCCCGGACCCTCCGGCGCTGCGGCGACCGTCGCCGAGCCCGAGGTCGCGCCCGCGGCGGGCGTGCGCTCCCCGGAGAGCTCCGGGTCCGGCGTGGGCGAGGCGCGCGAGGGGGGACCGGCGATCGTCGCGCCCGGCGGCGTCGCGGGCGACACGTCGGAGATCGAGGCCGTCCCGTCCGCGGGCCGCGCGTTCCCCGGCGCCAACGGCGCCCCCGCGCCGGCGTCGGTCCGCGCGGGCGCGGCGGCACCGCTGCGCGCGAGTCGCCCGACCGCGGTGCCCGCGCGCCAGCGTGGCGGGCGGCCGCGCGGCTCGGCCGGTGGGCTCGCCCGGCGCAGGATCGAGCCGCGCTACGCCGCCCTGCTGGTGGGCGGCGCGATCGTCGTCGGCGCCGGCGCGGTCGCCGCGGCAACGCAGCTCTTCGGCGGGAGCAGCTCGGACAAGGCGACGGTCGTTGCGCCCTCCACCAAGGAGCAGGGCGGGCGCGCGTCGTCGAACGCGCCCGGTCGGGTCGTGGTGACGGTGCTCAACGGCACCTCGGTGACCGGGCTGGCGCGGTCCGTGCTCAAGAAGCTCACGGACGCGGGCTACCGGCCGGGGCCCGACACGCCCGTGGACACGTTCTCCGACCAGACGGTGAGCGCGACGACGGTGAACTACGAGGCCGGCTACCTGCCCGCGGCCAAGGCCGTCGCGCGGACGATCGGGCTCGACCCAGCGGCTGTGACGCGCATGACGCCGTCGGCCAAGGTGCTCGCCGACCGCACGGCGCGGGTCGTCGTGGTCCTCGGCAGCGACTACAGCCCCTAGCCGCCGGCTCCGCACCGCAGTCCCCGATGCCAGGCTTCCTCGACCTCCCGCTGCGCAGCGCGAAGCCCCGCGCGCAGGGCATTACGCACGTGCTCGACAAGGGCCTCTCGCTCGCCGAGGTCGACGGCATGATCGAGGTCGCCGGCGACGTCGTCGACATCGTCAAGCTCGGCTGGGGGACGGCGCTCGTGACGGGCAACCTGGAGCCGAAGCTCGCCCGCTATCGCGAGCACGGGATCGACGTCGTCCTCGGCGGCACGCTGACCGAGCTCGCGATCGCGCGCGGCAAGGTGGACGAGCTGATCGCCTGGCTGCAGCGCCTCGGCCTCGCCCACGTGGAGATCTCGGACGGGACGATCACCCTGCCCCACGACGAGAAGCTCGCACTGATCGAGCGCCTCGCGCGCGACTTCACCGTGCTCTCCGAGGTCGGCTCGAAGGACACGACGAAGATCATGGCGCCCTACGTCTGGGTCGAGCAGATCCAGTCCGAGCTGGCCGCGGGCGCCTGGAAGGTCGTCGCCGAGTCGCGCGAGTCGGGCACCGCCGGCATCTACCGCGCCGACGGCGAGGTGCGGATGGGCCTGATCGACGAGATCGCCCACGCGGTGGCACCGGAGTCGCTGCTGTTCGAGGCGCCGCGCAAGGACCAGCAGGTCTGGTTCCTGCGGCGCTTCGGTCACGAGGTCAACCTGGGGAACATCGCCGCGACGGACGTGCTCTCGCTCGAGACCCTGCGCCTCGGGCTGCGCTCCGACACAGCTCGCACATGATCTGGCTCGCGCGCCACGGCGAGACCGACGACAACCGCGAGCCGGTCCGCGTCCGCGGCCACGGCGACACACCGCTCAACGACGCCGGGCGCGCGCAGGCGCACGAGCTGGCCGGCCGCGCCGCCCGGTACCGGCTCCGCGCCCTCTACTGCTCCGATCTCAGCCGCTCGCGCGAGACGGCGGCGATCGTCGCCGCGGCGATCGGGCTCGAGCCCGTCGTGGACCCGCGCTTCGCCGAGTCGCGCCGGGGCGCGTGGGAGGGCCGCACGTGGCCCGAGATCGAGGCGGCCGATCCGGAGGGCTACGCGGCGTGGCTGCGCGCCGGCCCGCAGTTCCGCTTCCCCGGCGGCGAGTCGCTCCAGGAGCACATGGATCGCGTCGTCGCGGGCCTCGTGGACGTCACGCAGGCCGGCGTGCTGCCCGCGCTCGTCGTCTGCCACGGCGGCTCGATCCGCGCGGCGCTCTGCCACACGGATGCCCGCGGGCTCGAGGCCTTCCACGCCTGGAACGTGCACAACTGCGAGCTGGTGGCGCTGTGACGGCGCGCATCGCCGCGGTCGCGTTCGCGTCGCTCGCGTGCGCGACGGTCGGCGCGTTCTTCGTCGCGCAGCGGGTCAAGCGCGCGCCGCCGATCGTGCAGGGTGTGCTCTTCGGGCCGCACGCCTTCTCGCCGGTCGCCTCCGGCGTGACCCATCGCAGGGCGACGCTCTCGTTCCGGCTCAAGCGCTCCGACGACGTCAGCGTCGCGCTCGTCGACCGGCGCGGCGACGTCGTGCGCCAGCTCGTCACGAGCCGCTTCGTGCGCGCCGGGGTCCGCGCGAGCTTCGCGTGGGACGGGCGGAGCGACGCCGGCGCGCTGGTGCCCGACGGGCGCTACCGGGCGCTGGTCGGCCTGCGGCGCGAGGGCCGCTCCGCCGTCGTGCGCGGGCAGATCGCGCTCGACGCGACGCCGCCGCGACCGGCGATCGCCTCGGTGCGGCCGCCGATCTTCCCGCGGCGCGGATTCGGCGCGGTCAAGGTGCACTTCCGCGGCCCGCGGGTGCGCCGGCCGACGTTCTTCGTCTACCGCACCGACGCGCCCGACCCGGCGACGGGGCGCCCGCGACGCGTGGCGGCGTTCGCCGGCGCGCCGGGCAGCGCGTTCGCGACGTGGGACGTGCGCGCCGCCGACGGCGCGAAGCTCGGGCCCGGCGTCTACCTGATCACGGTGCGCGTGCGCGACCGCGCCGGCAACATCAGCGACGCGCGCCCGCCGCGCCTCGACGGCAGCGTGCGCGGGCACCCCGGCCTGACGGTCCGCTACGTCGGCGTGGCCCCGCCGCTCGTGCCCGTCACTGCCGGGCGCCGCGCGACGTTCTTCGTCGACTCGCGCAAACGGCCCTACGACTGGGCGATCCGCCGCGTCGGCTCGGGGCGCCCGCTCGCGCGCGGGCGCGTCGTGCCCGGCGACTCGGCGCCGCGGCCGCTCGTCGTCCGCGCGCCGCGCGGGCCCGCGGGGGTCTACCTGCTGAAGGTCGCCAGCGGACCGCACCGCACCACGGTGCCGTTCGCCGTCGGCACGCTCGCGACGTCGCGGGCGCGTCCGCTCGTGGTCCTGCCGACGATCACGTGGGAGGGGCGCAACCCGGTCGACGAGGACCGCGACGGCCTGCCCAACACGCTCGACGCGGTGCGGCCCGTGAGCCTCCTGCGCCCGTTCGCGACCACCGGCCTGCCGGTCGGCTTCGCGGACCACGAGGCGCCGCTGCTCGCTTTCCTCGATCGCGCCGGGCTGCGCTACGACCTGACGACGGACTTCGCGCTCGCGCGCGGCGTCGGGCCGGCGCTGGACCCCGGTCGCCGCGGGGTCCTGATCGCCGGCGATGCACGCTGGCTCTCCCGCGGCCTCGCGCAGCGGCTGCGCCGTTACGTCGAGGCCGGGGGGCGGGTCGCCTCGCTCGGGACCGACAGCCTGCGCCGTGGCGTGCGCGTCGGAGCGCAGGCGCTGAGCGATCCGACGGCGCCGGCGAAGACCGATCTGTTCGGCGCCGGCCTCGAGCCGGTCGGGGCGTGCGGGACCGCACCGCTGGTCGAGTACGAGCGGCGGCTCGACCTGTTCTTCGGCACGGGCGGGCAGCTGAGCGGCTACGCCCGCTGCGAGGAGACGGCGGCGCTGCCGTCGCGGGGCACCGTGGTGAGCGCCGCGGGGCCCGCGGTGGGGCGCCCGGTACTGCTCGCGTACCGCCTCGGGAAGGGGCTCGTCATCCGGACCGGCCTGCCGCAGTGGAGCGCGCGACTGCGCACCGATCCGGTCGCGGCGCAGGTGATGCGACGGATATGGGCACAGCTTTCGCGCTAGCGCCGCTCGCCCGCGGGACCGGCGTCGTCGCGGTCGCGCTGCTCGCCGCGCTCGTGGCGCTCGCGCCGACGGTGCGCGCCCGCGCGCTCGCGATGCTCGCCGCGCTCGCGCTCACGCCCGTCCTGCTCGTGGCGGAGATCTGGGAGTCGCCGCAGCTGCGGCCGCTGCGCGACCGCCCGGTGCTGGCGCTCGCGCTCGTCGTCGGCGGCCTGCTCGCGCTCGCGGCGCTCGCCGCCGTGCTCGACCGCCGCCCGGCGCTGCTCGCGCTGCTCGCGACGGCGGCGATCCCGTTCCGCATCCCGATCGCGGCGGGGGGCACGACGTCGAACCTGCTGGTGCCGCTCTACCTGGTCGTGGCGGCGGGCGGCCTCGCATTCGCGGCGCGGCGGCTGCGGCGGCCTGCGCACGAGCGGGCGCCGGCGGCCGACGGCGTGCTCGAGCCGCTGCTGCTCGGCGCCGTCGTCCTCTACGCGCTGCAGGCGACCTACTCGACGGACCTCGGCCGCGCGCTGCAGAACGTCGTCTTCTTCTACGTGCCGTTCGCGCTGCTGCTCGCGCTGCTGCGCGAGGTGCCGTGGACGCGACGCCTCGTGCTCGGCTGCTTCGGGGTGCTCGTCGCGCTCGCGCTCGTGTTCGTCGCGATCGGCTACGTCGAGTACGGCTCGCGCGAGCTGCTGCTGAACCCGAAGGTCATCAACGCGAACGAGTTCGAGCCCTACTTCCGCGTCAACTCGCTGTTCTTCGATCCGAACATCTACGGCCGCTTCCTGATGATCGCGATGGTGGCGCTCGCGGCCGCGATGATCTGGGCGACGCGCCGGCGCGACGTCCTGCTCGCGACGGCGGCGCTCGCCGTCCTCTGGGGCGGGCTCGTGCTGAGCTTCTCGCAGTCGAGCTTCGGCGCGCTGCTCGTCGGCCTCGCCGTGCTGGCCGCGCTGCGCTGGAACCCGCGGCTGGTGCTCGGGCTCGCGGGCGCCGGACTCGCGATCGGCGTCGCGTTCGTGATCGCGTTCCCGGGCGCCGTGCGACTGGACCTCGCGAGCTCGACCTCCGTCGACAAGGCCACCAGCGGCCGCGTAAACCTGATCGAGGGCGGGCTGCAGCTGTTCGGCGACCGCCCGGTCTGGGGCTGGGGCGCCGGCGCCTTCGCGCACGAGTTCCGGGCGCAGCGCAAGGCCTCGACGGAGCGCGCCGTGTCGGCCTCGCACACCATCCCGGTGACGGTCGCCGCCGAGCAGGGGGCGATCGGGCTGCTCGTGTACCTGGCGCTCGTGATCGTCGCGCTCGTGCGCTTGCTGCGCGGCGCCCGCGGCGACGTCGTGCGGGCGGCGTTCGCCGCCGCGTTCGCGGCGCTCGTCTTCCACACGCTGCTCTACGCCGCGTTCCTCGAGGACCCGCTCGCCTGGGCGCTGCTCGCGGTCGGCCTGGCCTGGCCGGCGACGGTCGCGGCGGCGCCGGCCGAGCGGGTGGCCGTCGCGGCCGCCGGATCGTGACGGCGGCGGCGCCCGCGGCCCCCGGGACGGCGCGCAGCGCGTCCTCCCAGCGCCTCGAGTGGGCCGCCGTCGGCGCGCTGGCGGCCGGCGCGTTCGTGCTGTTCGTGACCTCGCCGACCTACCCGACCTACGACAGCTACTACAGCCTCGTCTGGGGCCGCGAGCTGCTCGACGGACTGACGCCCAGCTTCACCGCCTACCAGGCGCCGACCGAGCATCCGCTCTACCTCGCGCTCGGGGCGCTGCTCACGCTGCTCGGCGGCGACAGCGCGGACCGGATGCTCGTGGCCCTGGCGCTGGCGGCGTTCGTCGCGCTCGTGTGGGGCACCTACCGCCTCGGCGCGGCCGCGTTCGGCGCGTGGCCGGGGGTCGCCGCGGCCGGGTTCGTCCTGACGAGCGGCTCGCTCGTGATCTACGCCGTGCGCGCCTACGTCGACACGCCGTTCCTCGCGATCGTCGTCTGGGCCGCCGCGCTCGCGGTGCGCCGCCCGGGCCGCCCGCTGGCGGTGCTCGCGCTGCTGGCGCTCGCGGGGATGCTGCGCCCCGAGGCGTGGCTGCTCGCGGGCCTCTACGCGCTCTGGCGGCTGCGGGGTCTCGCGCCGCGCGAGCGCGTGCTCGCCTGCGCGCTCGTGGCCGCCGGTCCGCTCGTCTGGGCGCTCACCGATCTCGCGGTCACGGGCGACCCGCTCTTCTCGCTGCACGCCACCGGCGACCTCGCATCCGAGCTCGGGCGCACCGGCGGCGTCTCGGGCCTGCCGGCCCAGTTCGTCGCCTTCCTCTCGGAGGCGATCCGGTTGCCGGTCGCGATCGCCGGGGCGATCGGGCTCGTGCTGGCGGTGCGGTTGCGGGCGCGCGACGGGCTCGTCGTGCCGCTGGCGCTCGTCGGCGCCGGGGCGCTCACGTTCCTCGCCACCGGCATCGCGGGCCTCGCCATCGTGCCGCGCTACCTCACGGTGCCGGCGCTCGGCCTGTGCCTGTTCGCCGGCTACGCCCTGCTGGGCTTCACGACGCTCGAGCGCGGCTCGCGCGCGCGGCGCCGCTGGGCCGCCGCGGCTGCCGTCGGCGCCGTCGCCGGCGCGGCCGTGCTCGTCGTGATCGCGCCCTCCGTCGGGCGGGTCACGCGCGAGCTGCGCTTCACGCGGGACACGCACCGTGACTTCGTCGCGCTGCTGCGCACGCCGCAGGCCCGCGCCAGCCTGGCCTGCGGCCCGCTCCAGTTCCCGACGCGCCGGCTCGTGCCCGACGCACGCTGGGTGCTGCACCTGCGGCCCGCGCGGGTCGTGGCGCGCAGCCAGCGCCAGCCGGCCTACGGCGTGGCGCTCTACCCGCTCGGCGTGCGCGCGGTGCGCCGCTTCGGCTTCGCCGACGGCGCGAAGGCGATCACGATGGTGCCCGACCCGCGCTACGCGCGCGCTGACCGCGAGCGCTACTTCGTCGCGTACGTCCGCTGCTAGACGACGCCGAGCTCCGCGAGCCGCGCCCACAGCGGGGCGTTCTGCTGCGCTGCCGTCTGCGCCAGCGCCCAGGCGCGCAGCTCGAGGTCCGGTCGCGCCCGCGCCCCGGCGTGCGCGCGCAGGGCGGCGACGAAGGCGTCGGCGTCGGCGGCGCGCGTGACCGCGCGCGCCCAGGTACTCACCCCCGCCAGCTCGGGCGTGATCGTCCGCCGGCCGAGCCGCGCGTACTTGATGATCCGGTACGGGAGCCCCGCGTCGTTGAACGGCTCGACCTTGAACGGGACGATCCCGACGTCGGCGCAGA
>DAIOGP010000009.1:12898-14194 GCA_036745135.1 Solirubrobacteraceae bacterium | reverse complement strand
CTGCGCCTCGGCGAGCTGCCGCTCGAGCTGCTCGCGGGCGCCCTGCAGCTCGCCATGGGCCGCTTCGGCAGCTTCGAGGCGGCGCGCGATGTCGGTGTGGTTCCGCTGCTCGGTCGCGAGCCGCCCCTCCAGGTCGCCGTGCGCGGCCTGCGCCGCCTCGAGCCGGTCCGTGAGCTCACCGTGGGCGACCTGCGCCGCGGCGAGCCGCTCCTCCAGCTCGCCGTGGGCGATGTGCGCGGCGTCGAGGCGCTCCTCGAGGGCCCGGCGCGCCTCGCGCTCGACGACGAGCCGGCCCTCGAGCCCCTGGCGCTCGGTGCGCTCAGCCTCGATCTGGGTCGCAAGCTCGCTGCGGGCTTCGCGCTCGGCTTCGAGGCGCCCCTCGAGCGCGCGGCGGACCTCGCGTTCGACGTCGAGCCGGTCCTCGAGCTCGCGGCCGCGCTCGCGCTCGCCCTCGAGGCGACCCTCGAGCTGCACGCGTCGCTCCCGCTCGGCCTCCGCCGCCGCCTCGAGCTCGACGCGCGCGTCCTGTGTGGTCTTGTGCCGCCAGTCGAGCTCGCTGCGCGCCGCCTGCTCCGTGGCAAGCCGCCGCTCCAGCTCGCCGCGCTCCCCCAACGCCGCCTCGAGCCGCCCCTCGAGATCCCGACTCGCGCCGAGCGCGGCCGCGAGCTGCGCCTCGAGCTCCCGGCGCGCCGCCTCGGCCGCGACGAGGACGCGGATGGCCGCGGCGCTCGGGGCCTCGTCCTCGGCGACCTCGCCCGGTGGGGCAATCGGCTCCGCCGGTCGCTCCACGACCTCGGGCACCGGCGGCTCCTGCGCTTGGGGCACGGCCGGCTCCACCGCCTCAACCGGCGGCTCCCGGTCGACAGCGACCGGCCCCGCCGCGGCGCCCGCGTCTCGCGGCCGCGGGCGCGGCAGGTCGATCACGGCGTCGCCGACCGCGAGCCCGAACACCGTGCGCGCTCCCGCGGCGGCCTCGGCGCTCGCCGAGTAGCTCGCTCGCCAGCTCGAGCCCTCGCCGGTCGTGTCCGAGTCCGGGAGCGGAGTGAGGCGCTCCACTGCCACGCCCTTGTCGATCAACAGCACGGCGGTGCCCGGAGCGGGCGCGTCGTCCTGCGGCCAGCGACCCTCGAGCCGCAGCAGCACGACGCCGGCACCGGCGTCGACGTACTCGAATGTCTGGAGCTCGAACGTCATCGCTGCCCGGGAGTGCCACGCGGGCGCGCACGCATGGACCGGCGCCGCGGACGGCGGGTCGTACGGACGACGAGCTGCGCGGGCCGCGAAGCGCTCATGCCA
>DAIOGP010000009.1:0-12798 GCA_036745135.1 Solirubrobacteraceae bacterium | reverse complement strand
AGCGCGAGCTCCGGGATCAGCGAGATCCCGACGCCGGCGGCGACGAGACCCTGCGCGACGTTGTAGTCGTCGCTCTCGAACCCGATGCGCGGCTCGAAGCCCGCGTTGGAGCACGCCGCGATGTGCATCTTCCCGCAGGGCCCGGTGCGGTCGCCCTGGATCCACGTCTCCGTGGCGAGATCTTCGAAGCGCAGCGAGCGCTTGCGGACGAGCGGGTGCTCGAGCGGCAGCGCGACATACATCGGGTCGTCGAGCAGGTCGACGAGCTCGATCCCCTCGAGCGCCGGATCCGGCCGCGCGCGCTTGCGCGACGTCGCGTAGGCGAACACGAGCGCGACGTCGAGCTCGCCCGACTTCAGGCGCGGGTAGCTCTCCTCCGGCTCGACCTCGGCCAGCGACAGCTCGACCCCCGGGTGGCGCCCGCGGTAGGTCGCGATCGCGAGCGGGACCAGCGCCGCACCCGCCGTGGTGAAGGAGCCGAGCCGCACGCGGCCGCCGCGCAGGCCGGCGATCGCCTCGAGCTCGGCCTCCGCCGCGGCGAGGCGGGCGAGGATCACGTCGGAGTGCGCGACGAGCGCACGCCCCGCGTCCGTCAGCCGCACGCCGCGCACGCCGCGCTCGACGAGCGTCGTGCCGGCCTCCCGCTCGAGCGCCGCGATCTGCTGCGAGACGGCCGACTGCGTGTAGGCGAGCGCCTCGGCCGCCGCCGAGAACGACCCCTGGGTGGCGACCTCGCGAAGGACTCTCAGGCGCTTGACGTCGAGCATAAGGCCAGCTTATCGCAGACCCAGGCATTTGTCATTTGAACTGATGGGCCGGACGTGGCACATTGGATGCAGTCAAAACGCACACGGACCGTACGAAGGAAAGAGCGCCATGTTCACCAAGCACAGCACCGACACCATCACGATCCGCCGGGCGACCGAGGCCGATGGACGCGCGCTGCACCGGCTTGCCACGCTCGACAGCGCCGAGGTCCCGGCCGGCGAGCTGCTCGTCGCCGAGGTCGACGGCCAGCTGCGCGCCGCCCTCGCGCCGGACGCCGGAGCGGCGATCGCCGACCCGTTCGAGCCGACGGCCGAGTTGCTCGACCTGCTGCACCTGCGGGCGACCGCGACCCGTCGCGGGTCCGAGACCACGCGCTCGTGGGCGCGCTCGCGCACGCGGCGGTTGCGTCTCCGCCACGCCGCCTAGCGACTCCGGTCGGGGGATCCGCGGATCCCCCGATCACGGCCGGTAGGCTCGGCGAGCCATGGATTCACGGCTCGACGAAGCTCACCGGCTGTTTCGCTGGCAGGATGGGGAGCGCCTCGTGCGCTTCGGTCGCGGCGCCCTCGACGACGCCGCGGACCTGCTCGGCGAGGGCTACACGCTCCTGACGACGCCGCGCGCGGCGACGAGCGCCCCCGCCGTCCTCGAACGCGCCGCGCACGTGCACGAGGTGCCCGCCGAGCGCGTCGCCGAGGTCGCGGCCGCGCTGCGACCCAGCGTGCACGGCGAGCTGCTCGTCGCGCTCGGCGGCGGACGCGTGATCGACACGGCCAAGGCGCTCGCCGCGGCCGACCCGCCGCGGCGCGTCGCGGCGCTCCCGACGACGCTCTCCGCCGCCGAGATGACGAGCATCCACCGCCAGGCCGCGGGCGTCGCCGCGGGGACGACCGGCGTGCGCCCGGCGATCGTCCTCAACGACCCGGCGCTGTGCGCGTCGCAGCCCGAGCCGGAGCTCGTCGCGAGCGCGCTCAACGCGCTCGGCCACGCGGCCGAGGCGCCGCTGACCACGCTCGCCAACCCGGTCGCCGCGCTCGCGGCGCTCGGCGCCGCGGCGCTGCTGGTCGCCGCCTTGGCGCCCGCGGCGCCGGACCGCGATGCGCTCGCGCTCGGCGCGCTGCTCGCCGGCTACGCGATCGGCTCCGCGGGCTACGGCCTCCACCACGTCCTCGCGCAGACGCTCGTGCGCGTGGCCGGCGTCGGGCACGGGCAGGCCAACGCGGCGATGCTGCCGCACAGCCTGGCCGCGCTCGCAAAGCGAGATCCCGCCGGGATCGCGCGCCTGAGCGAGGCACTCGGCGAGCCGGCTGCGGCGGCCGCGGCGCGCCTCGCCGGACGGGCCGACGCGCACTCGCTGCGCGCGCTCGGGGTGGACGACGCCGCGCTCGACGCCTGCGCGGACGCCGCCGCCCAGCGAGCCGAGCTGGCACTCACCCCGCCCGCCGCGACCCGCGACGAGCTGCGCGCGCTCTACGACGCCGCGCGCTGAGGCGCGACCGGCTAGGAGACGGCGTGGTGGACGGCCTGCGGCGCGATCGCCTCGCGCTCGTGCAGCCCATCCTCGATCACGGCCAGCAGCCCGGTCACGACGGCCGGGTCGAACTGCGTGCCGGCTCCGTGCTTGAGCTCCTCGACCGCGTCGGACAACGGCATCGACGCGCGATAGGAGCGATCGCTCGTCATCGCGTGGAACGCGTCGCAGACGAGCACGATCCGGCTCGCGAGCGGGATCGCCTCGCCGGCCAGCCCGTCGGGGTAGCCCGACCCGTCCCAGCGCTCGTGCTCGTGGCGGACGGCGCGTGCGACGCGCTCGAGCCCCGGCACGGTGTTGAGGATCCGCTGGCCGACGACCGGGTGCTCGCGCATGACGATCCACTCCTCCTCTGTCAGCGGACCCGGCTTCAGCAGGATGTCGTTCGGCGTCCCGATCTTGCCGACGTCGTGGAGCATCGCCACGGTCTCGATCTCGACGATCTCGGCCGGCGAGAGCCCGATGCGCTCGGCCACGAGCGTCGCCAGCGCGACGGTCTCCTCCCCGTGCTTGCCGGTGTAGCCGTCGCGGGCCTCGAGCGCCGCGCCGAGTGCGACGAGGCTCGCGCGGTACTGGACCGCGAGCTCGGCCTGCTGCTGCTGGGCCAGCGCGACGAGCTGCGCGTTGTCGCGCTCGATCAGGCGCGCGCGCAGGTGGCGCAGCACGAGCCCGACGGTCAGGAACGGGACGAACTTGCTGGGGATGCCGTCGTGCAGCACGCCGATGGCGACGAACAGGGCGCCGAGCAGGAGGTTGCCGATCAGGATGCGCTGGATGCCGCCCTCCCCCTCGCCCTCGGGCACGCCCGAGAGCGTCCGCTCGGGCCGCGAGCGACGGAGGTTGACGCCGACCGTGCCGATCAGCGCGGCGAGCGGGAACGCGACCTGCCAGTCGCTCGTCGTGCCGAGCAGCCCGTTGCCGCCCAGGATGAACGGGAGCGCGCCGACGCTCGCGAGCACGTAGCCGAAGGCGACGAGCCAGGCGTCGGGCCGAGCGTGGAAGGTGGTGCGGTACGCGACCATCAGGCCGCAGGTCAGCGCGACGACCGTCGTCGGGACGATCAGCGAGCCGCCGATGCCGTCCGGTCCGCGACCGTCCTGGTAGACCTGCGGGAGCACGTAGGCGAGCGCGAACGTGATCACCGCGACGAGCACGCCGACGCCGTCGACCATCAAATAGCGGTCCCTGAACCAGCCGCCGTCGGCGATCACGAGCAACCCGCCGCCGATGCACGCGGCCGCGAGGAAGGAGGCCGACGGCAGCGTCCCGAGCAGCGAGCCGACGACGATCAGGCCCCAGCCGATGCGCTCACGACCCGCGGCGTGGCGCGTCGTCCGCAGGAGCTCGATCAGGAGCAGCGCCGGGACGAGGAAGTGGATCGCCATGCGCGCGGGCGCGTCCGGCAGCACCAGCGGGCCGGCAAACCACGCGCCGATCACCACGAGGGCGCCGAGCGCGAGCTGCGCCGCCGCGAGCCCGAGGTTCCACTGCGGCTCGTCGCCGGCCCCGGGCGCCTCGGCCGGAAGCGCGGCGGGCGCCTGGCCGGCGATCGCCAGCGAGACCGGTGACCGCGGGCGGCGGGGCGTCGCCATGTCGGCGGCGACCGCCGTGAGCTCGTCGAGGGTGGAGCCGTCGCGCGGGTAGGTGGCCCAGCCGACGCGCGCGCCGAGCGCGAGCGCCCGCTCGCCGATCGGCGCGGCGCGTTCCACGGCCGCCACCATGCGCGCCGAGACGCGCGTCGCCTCGGCGGCGTTCGCCCCGGGCAGCAGCACCGCGAACTCGCTCTCGCCGATCCGCGCGAGCACGTCCTCGCCGCGCAGCGCGCCGGCGGCGCCGAGCGCGATGCGGCGCAGGACCTCGTCCCCCGCGGCGCGACCGTGCGCCTCGTCGATGCGCTCAAACCCGTCGAGGACGACGTGCAGGATCGTGAACGTCAACCCGTGGCGGCGACCGCGCGCGAGCTCGGACGCCGCCCGCTGCTCGAAGCCGTGACGGTTGGCGACGCCCGTCGTCGCATCGCGCAGGGCGAAGGTGTTCGCCGCGGCCACCGTGCGGCGGTCGCGGTCGCGCTCGCGCTGCAAGAAGGCGGCCACCGAGCCGGCGATGGCGACGAGGAACAGCCAGCGCGAGAGCGCGTCGATGCTCCAGACGACGTGCTGCTCGAGCAGCGGCGGCGCGCAGGCCACCGCGATCGCGGCGACGACGCCGAGCATCTGCGCACGCGTGCAGAAGTACCCGGCGAGGACCCCGAGGAAGACGAAGTAGACGACGAGCACGCTCGTCTCGCCGCCGCTGATGCGGGCGCTCGCGGCCGCCAGCGCGATCCCGGCGAGGATCGGCGCCAGCACCCACGGCTGCGCGAGGCGCTCCCACGGCGCGATCACGCACAGGACCGTCAGGAAGGTGGCGATCGCGATGCACGCCGCGGCCCAGATCGGGCTGGCGACGCCGTTCGGATGCGTGAGCAGGAACCCGGCGCCGCCGAGCGCGCCGAGGCCGTAGCCGAGCGCGGCGAAACCGCCGGCGGTGTTCCGGTCACCCGGCGGGGGCGGTGCGCTCAGGGCTGGATCGCGGGAAGGAGGGGTCACGGACGCGAACGGTCACGCCCTCGTCGCGGCGACGAGGGTCCATACCACTCATCGGACCGGCCGCGCGCCGGCTTGAGCCGCGAAGCGCGCCGCCTGCGCACCGCACGCGTCGGCCCAGCCCGAGCGCTCCACCCCGGTGACGTAGGGTTCGCGCGTGCTCGCCCTGTTGCGCGAACTGACGGGCAGCGCGGCCGGTGCCTGTCCCTACGCCGACGCGCGTCACGTGGTGCTCGAGCGCCGGCGGATCGCGGTGCGCAACGGCACCGTCGAGCGGGTCGTCGAGCAGCGCTCGGAGGGCATCGGCGTTCGCGTCCGCGCACCGGAGGGCTGGGCGTTCGCGGCGACGGCCGACGTCAGCGCCGCGGGCGCGCAGCGCGCGCTGGCACGGGCGCTCGAGCTCGCTCGCGCGCAGCCCCAGGCGGCGCCCGGCGCGTTCGCCCCCGCCCCGGCCGCCGCTGGTCACTGGTCGGGTCCCTGCGAGCGCGACCCGCTGGCCGTGCCGCTCGAGGAGCAGTGCGAGCTGCTGCTCGCCGCGGACGCCGCGTTGCGCGGGGACCCGCGCGTCGTGCGCTCGCAGGCGACGTGCTTCGGCGAGCGCACCACCTGGGCGTTCGCCTCGACCGAGGGCGCGGCCTGCACCCAGGAGAAGACCGAGTGCGGCGCCGGGATCGCCGCGGTGGCCGTGGCGGACGGCGAGCTGCAGACGCGCTCCTATCCCGGTGGGCACGGCGGCAGCGCCGCTGCGGCGGGGTGGGAGTACGTCGTCGGGCTCGACCTGCCGGCGCAGGCGCCGCGCGTCGCCGAGGAGGCCGTGGCGCTGCTGACCGCGCCGCCCTGCCCCGCGGGGGTGACGACGGTCGTCCTGCACGGCGAGCAGGTCGCGCTCCAGCTCCACGAGTCGGTCGGCCACGCCCTCGAGCTCGACCGGATCCTCGGCCTCGAGGCGTCCTACGCCGGAACGAGCTGGGTCTCGGCGCCGGACATCGGCCGGCTGCGCTACGGCTCCGAGCTGATGAACGTGACCGCCGACGCGACGCTGCCCGGCGGGCTCGGCTCGTTCGGCTGGGACGACGAGGGCGTCGCCGCCGGGGCGGTCGGCCTCGTCCGCGACGGCGTGCTCGAGGCGGCCCTCTCCTCGCGTGAGTCCGCCGCCGCGATCGGCCTGCCCGCCTCGGCCGGCTGCATGCGCGCCGAGGGCTGGGATCGCCAGCCGATCGTGCGCATGACGAACGTCTCGCTCGAAGCCGGCGCGGCGGGCACGCTCGCGGACCTGATCGCCGCGACCGACAGCGGCCTCTACCTCGAGTCCAACCGCTCGTGGTCGATCGACGACCGCCGACTCCAGTTCCAGTTCGCGACCGAGGTCGGGCGCGAGATC
Organism: Solirubrobacteraceae bacterium; assembly: GCA_036745135.1. Lineage (GTDB taxonomy): Bacteria > Actinomycetota > Thermoleophilia > Solirubrobacterales > Solirubrobacteraceae > DAIOGP01. The sequence continues at coordinate 6,533 of DAIOGP010000009.1, read as the reverse complement.
CGCGACGGCGAGCTCGGACGCCTCTACCGCAACCCTTCCTACGCGGGCGTGACGCCGGTGTTCTGGGGCTCGCTCGACGCCGTCTGCTCGCGCTCGGAGTGGACGCCGTGGGGCGTCGTGGACTGCGGCAAGGGCGAGCCGGGACAGGTCGCCCACGTCTCGCACGGCACCGCGCCGGCGCGCTTTCGCGACGTCCAGGTCGGCGTCGCATGACCGCGGTCGACCTCGAGGCGCTCGCCGCCCGCGCGCTCGCGCAGGCGATCGGCGAGGCGCAGGCGACGGCAGTGCGCGAGCGCTCGCTGATGCAGCGCTTCGCGCACTCGGCGGCCACGCAGGCGACCGCCATCGATCGCGTGGTCGTCACGCTCAGCTGCGTGCGCGACGGCCATGTCGCGAGCGCGAGCACGACGGCGACCGACGCCGCCGGGCTCGGCGCCGCGGCGAACCGCGCCGCGGGCGCCGCGGAGGCGAGCGCCCGCGCCGGCGCGGGCCGCTACCCCGGCCTCCCCGAGCCGGCGCCGTGGCGCGCCCATGGCGGCTTCGACGGCGCGACGGCCGCGCTCGAGCCGGCGCACGGGCGGGCCGCGCTCGACGCGGCGTTCGCGGCCGCCGCCGAGCGCGGCCTCGCCGCCTTCGGCATCTGGACCGCGGGTGTCGTCGAGACCGCGATCGCCTCGAGCACGGGCCTGCACGCCCACGACGCCGTCACCGACGCGTTCATGAAGGTCCTCTGCGTCGATGACCGCGGGCGCAGCGGCTACGCGGCCGGCACCGACGCAGCGACCGCGCGGGTCGACGGCGGCGCGCTGGCGCGCCGGGCGGCCGCGAAGGTGATCCCCGGCGAGCCCGCGACGCTCCCGCCCGGCGAGTACCCGGTGGTGCTCGAAGCCGAGGCGGTCGGCACGCTGCTCGAGTTCCTCGGGGAGCTCGCGTTCAACGGCCTGGCCCACGCCGAGGGGCGGGGCGCGCTCGCCGGCCGCCTCGGCACGCGCGTGGTCGCCCCGTCGATCAGCCTGGCCGACACGACGCGCTTCCCCGGCACGCTCCCGCGGGCGTTCGACGCCGAGGGCGTGCCGAAGGCGCCGCTGCCGCTGATCCAGGACGGGATCGCGCACCGCGTGGCCCACGACACCGCTTCGGCCGCGCTCGCCGGCGGCGGCGCGCGCTCGACCGGGCACGCGCTCGCCCCGGGCGGCAGCCCCGGCGGGCCGGTGCCCACGAACCTCGTCCTCCTCGGCGGTGGCGCCGCCGACGAGGCGGAGCTCGCCGCGCCGATCGAGCGCGGCCTCTACGTGACGAGGCTCTGGTACGTGAACACCGTGCAGCCGAAGGAGACGCTGCTCACCGGGATGACCCGCGACGGCACGTTCCTGATCGAGGACGGGGCGATCTCGCGCCCGCTGCACGACGTGCGCTTCACCGACTCCGCGCTGCGGATCCTCGCCGCGACGCGCGCGCTCGGCGCCCAGCCCAGGCTCGTCAGCGAGGGCGAGTTCTACGACACGCGCTTCGCGCACGGCGTCGTCTGCCCGGCGCTGCGGGCCGACGGCTTCCGCGTGACCGGCACGACCGCCTGACCCGGAGGCCCGCTAGACCGGAGGACCGCTAGATCTTGAGCAGCAGGACCGTGTTGATCGTGAACGCGATCGCGAACCCGATCGTCCAGCGATCGAGGTTGCGCTCGACGAGCGAGCCGCCGCCGAACGGACCGGCGCCGCTGCCGACGCCGAACGCGCCGGAGAGCCCCGCGTCCTTCCCGGAGTGCAGCAGCACGAGGAAGATCAGGACGACCGAGATGAAGACCTGCACGACGGAGAGGATCAGCTCCATGGGTCGCGGATCGTACTACGCGCCGCCGTCCGAGCCCGCTCGCGGCGACTCGTGCGGCGCGTCGAGCTGGTGCAGCAACTCGACGGCCTCCGCCCGCAGCGTCGCGTCCAGCGCCTTCCAGTCGGGCTCGGAGAGCTTGCCCGTGCGGTAGTCGAGCTCGGCGTCGCGGATCTCGCGGTACTTGGCCTCCTTGGCCGCCTCGAGCGCCTCGCGGTCGCCGTCGCCGGCGGGCTCGCGCCGCGCGCCCGAGCGCAGCGGCCAGCCGATCGCGGCGACCGCGACGGCGAGGACGACGAGCACGAGCAGGAACTCGATCACGGCCGCGGAGCGCCCTGCCTAGGCGCGCGTCAGCTCGCCGACGACCGGCTCGGGCGCGACGCGCGGCGCCACGCCGGCCGGCGCTTCGCGGCGCGCCCGCGGCGGCGGCCAGATGGCGATCAGCGCGCCGAGCGCCACGATCAGGCCGCCCGCCCAGATCCACCCGACGAGCGGCGAGACGAGGATGCGGAAGTTCGCCGGCGGCGGGTTCTTGACCCACTCCCGCGCGATCCGGTCGCGGATCGCGAGCTGCTTGGCGATCGGCAGCGCGCTGATGTCGGGCGCGATGCGGTTCGCCAGCTGGAGGAACGGGTTGAGGTTCGAGAGGACCGGCTCGATCGAGATCCAGATGTCGCGCGTCGGGCCGGGGTCGAGTCCGACCTCGCTCGTCGGATCGCCCCGGTTGAAGAAGCGCAGCACGCGCGGGTCCTCGTCGACCGGCGTCGGGAAGAGCGCGCGCGTCGGTCGGAGCCGCGCCACCGTGCGCCCGTCCTTGCTCACGACCATGTCGGCTCCGAAGCGGACCTTCTCGCGGTCGGTCAGGACGACGGGCTTGGCCCAGCGCACGTCGTAGCCGCCTACGCGCGCGCTCTGCCCCGGCCGGAGCACCACGTCGCGCGAGCGCTGGAACGCGGACGAGGCGGCGACCCCGACGAACAGCACCGCGATCCCGATGTGCACGACGTAGCCGCCGTAGCGGCGCCGGTTGCGCCGCACGAGCGCGATGACCGCGCGGGGGACGGGCTCGCGGCGCATCGCGCGCCGGGCGCGGGTGCCGCGCCACAGCTCCTGGCCGATCGCGACGAACGCGAACGCCGCCGCGCAGAACAGCGCGAGCGCGGCGGGCCGCGAGCCCACGCCGGCGACGATCAGCACCACCCCGGCCGCGAGCGTGCCGCCGACCGGGAGCGCGAAGTTGCGCCGCACGTTGGCGACGGTCGCGCGGCGCCAGGCGATCGCCGGCCCGATCCCGGAGAGCAGCACGAGCCCGATCGCCAGCGGGACGATGAAGCGGTCGAACCACGGGCCGCCGACCGAGGTCTCGCGGCCGGTGATCGCCTCCGAGATCAGCGGGAAGAACGTGCCCCAGAAGACGACGAACGCCATCGCGACGAGCACGAGGTTGTTGAAGAGGAAGGCGGCCTCGCGCGAGAGCAGCGAGTCCAGGCGGTGCTCGGAGCGCAGCTGCGGCGCGCGCGAGACGACCAGCCAGACGGACACCGCGATCAGCAGCGCGATGAAGACCAGGAAGGGCGTGCCGAGCGTCGAGGCGCCGAACGCGTGGATCGACTTGAGGATGCCCGAGCGCACGAGGAACGTGCCGAGCACGGCGAGGATCCCGGTCGCGAGCACGAGCGAGACGTTCCAGACCTTCAGCATCCCGCGCTTCTCCTGGATCATCGCCGAGTGCAGCAGCGCCGTCCCGGTGAGCCACGGGAGCAGCGACGCGTTCTCGACCGGGTCCCAGCTCCAGTAGCCGCCCCAGCCGAGCTCGGTGTAGGACCAGCGCGCGCCGAGCATGATGCCGATGCCCAGGCACAGCCAGGCGGCGAGCGTGAAGCGCCGCGTCGCCGCGATCCAGTCGGCGCCGAGGCGCCGCGTGACGAGCGCGCCGAGCGCGAACGCGAACGGGATCGAGAAGAGCGTGTAGCCCGTGTAGAGCATCGGCGGGTGGATCACCATGCTCGGGTGGCGCAGCAGCGGGTTGAGGCCGGTCCCCTCGAGCGGGACCGGGCTGAGCAGCGCGAACGGGTTCGCGAGGAACACGAGCAGCCCGGCGAAGAAGGCCGCGAAGGCGAGTAGCGCCGCCGTCGCGTAGGGGGCGACGTCGCGCAGCCGGTGGCGCGTCAACCGCAGGGCGACGCTGGACCACACGGAGAGCAGCCAGACCCACAGCAGCAGCGAACCCTCCTGCGAGGACCACATCGCCGCGAGGCGGTAGAAGAACGGCGTCGAGGTGCTCGAGTGCGTCGCGACGAGCGCGAACGAGAAGTCGGAGCGCACGAACGCGATCTCGAGCAGCACGAACGCGACCGTCAGCACGCCGGCGAGCGTGTAGACCGCCCGGCGGCCCGACGCGATCCAGTCGCGGCGTCCGGCGCGCGCGCCGTAGATCGAGGCCCCGATTCCGTAGGCGGCGATCGCGAGCGCGAGGATCAGGCACGCGCGGCCGAGCGTGACCATGCTCAGGTGCTCGGCTTCTTCGCCGCGAACTTCGACGGGCAGCGCGTGATCAGCGAGTCCTTCTCGCCGACGAAGACGCCGCCCTGCTTGCGCACCGTGACGATCACCTCGCGCCCGGTGCGGAACGGGTCGGGCTTGATCCCGACGTAGCGGACCGGGACCGACGTGGTCCCGTTGCGATCGCGCACGCGGAAGTGGAGCGTGCGGCCGTCCTGGCGCCAGCCGGGCGCGACCTTGCCGGTCAGCTTGTAGCTGCGCCCCGGCTTGGCGTGGGCGAGCAGCGCGCTCGCCTGCACCGTCTCACTGCCGGCGCTGAAGCTCGTGTAGGCGAGCGCGCCGGCCAGCAGCACGGCGCACGAGAGCGCCACGACGAGGCGCACGCGACGCTTGCGATGCGGATCCATCGACCGGAAGTATCGCAGGAGGCGCGTTGACGCTCCCCCGCCGATCGGCCCGCGGCAGGAGGCCGGCCGCGACCGGCGAAGGCTCTCGGATCCGCAGTCGCCACGCACGGGGAGCAGACAGATGAAGCTCGGCGATCACCGATCCGGCCGCACCAGGTCGCGCCGCCCCTCGTTGGCTGGCCGGCTGCGTGTCCCGCCCGCTCCGCCCGCCCCTCCCCCCTCCGCCGAGAGCGCCGCCGGACCGCCCTCGCCGGCCGCCGGTAGCCGCGCCGCCCCCGTCGTCCCGGGCGGCTCACCGCTCGACGTCGCGTGCTACGCCTGCCCGTGCGGCTACGTCTTCGACGCGCTCGTGACGACGACGGTCCAGTGCCCGAACTGTGGCGGCGAGCAGGACTGGTAGCGCGCGGTCGCGCAGGGGCCCAGCTATCTTGGGTCCATGCGCTCGGCGACCCGGAGACCCGCGGCGATCGTCCTCATCCTGCTGATGGCGATCGGCTCGATCACGCTGTGGATCGGCATCCCGCTCGGCTGGATCTGGATCGCGTCGCAGTTCACGACGACGACGCAGCCGCGAATCAGCGCCTACCTGTTGATCATCGTCGCCATCCCGGTGTCGATGGCGATCGTCGCGCGCGGGCTGCGCGTGCTGAACCGCAAGTACGGTGAGCTGACCGGTCAGGTGACGAGCGTGCGCTACCGCGGGGCCTGGCTGCGCTCGATGCGCGGCGAGCGCCAGTCGAACCGGCCGATGACGGTGCTCGACATCGTGATGGTGGCGAGCGTCAGCCTCGCGCTGCTCGTGCTGCTGGTGTGGTTCCTGTTCCTCGCCGGCTCGCCGCTGCCCAACGTCTAGGAGCCACGAGCGCCGCTCAGCGCGCGATCCCGAGCAGCCCTGGCAGCTCGGTCATCGCCCCGAACACGGCATCGGCATCGGCGAGCTCGTCCGCGGGCGTCGCGGCGGCGTAGGCGAAGACGGTCATCCCGGCCGCGCGTGCGCCGCGGACCCCGGGCGAGCTGTCCTCGACCACCGCGCAGCGCGCGGGGTCCACGCCGCTGACAGCGGCGGCGTGCAGGAAGAGGTCGGGCGCCGGCTTGCCCTGGGCGACGTCCTGGGAGCTGAACATGCGACCGTCGAAGCGTTCGCGCAGCCCCGTCGCCGCGAGCGCGCGCTCGATCTTCGCGCGGGGGCCGTTGGACGCCACGCACGCCGGGGTGCCCGTCCGCGCGAGCGCGTCGAGCACCGCCGCGATGCCGTCGACCGGACGCAGGCGCGTGTTGAACAGCTCGAACAGGCGGCCGTAGTACCCGGCCTCGAAGCTGTCGTCGAGCGCGCCGCCGAGCCGCTGCTCGGCTGCCGCGCGCACGCCGGCGATCGTGCCGCCCTTGAACTCGCGCTCGGCGTCGGCCGGCGTCAGCGGCCAGCCGAGCTCGGTGAGCTGCTGGGCCAGCACGGCGGCGGCGAGCGGCTCGCTGTCCACGAGCACGCCGTCGCTGTCGAAGATCACCAGGTCGAAGCGCGACGGCACTACTTCACGGACACGTGGCGCGCCGCGAGCGTGCGGCTGGCCCAGCCGTCGCGTCCGACGAAGCGCACGACGATCCGCCAACGGCCCTCGCGCGGCAGCCGCAGCGTGAAGCGGCGGCCGCCGGACACCGCGCGCGAGCGCACGCGCGCCGTGGCGCCGCGGTGGCGGGCGCGCACGCGAATCGAGCCGCGGGCAGCGGCGTCGACGCGGACGACGATCCGCACGGTGCGGCCGTGCCGGCCCAACGCGCGGATGCGCAGGCTCGGCACAC
>DAIOGP010000008.1:930-14205 GCA_036745135.1 Solirubrobacteraceae bacterium | reverse complement strand
GGAACGGGAGCGACGGGACTCGAACCCGCGACCTCCGGCGTGACAGGCCGGCGCTCTAACCGACTGAGCTACGCCCCCTGACGGGACGCCAAGTATGGCAAGGCGGCGGTCGGCGCGCCGCCCGCCGGTGTGGCTGCCGCAACTTCGCGCGGCGCCGCGGTTTCTGAGCGGTGCATCGGCAACGACCTGAGGAGCAACGAATGTCATTCCGTTCTCGGCGCTCGGCGACCGCACTGGTCGCGGCGCTGGCCGTCCTCGCGGCGCTCGCTGCAACGGCCATCGCGGCCACGATCTCCGGCACGCCCGGCAACGACAGGCTCGTCGGCACGGCCGACGCCGACATGATCGACGCCGGCGCCGGCTTCGACCGCGTGCGCGCCCTCGGCGGCGACGACGTCGTCGACCTCGGCCCCGGCTTCGACCGCGGCTATGGTGGCGCCGGCGACGACAAGGTGCTCGGCGGCCCCGGCAACGACCGCATCTCCGGCGGCGAGGGCGACGACGAGCTGGACGGCGGCGACGGCTTCGACCGCGTCTACGGAGGCCCCGGCAAGGACGCGATCACCGGTGGCATCGGCTTCGACCGGCTGGGCGGCGGCGAGGGCGACGACACGATGGACGGCGGCGCCGGCTTCGACCGCATGGCCGGTGGCCCGGGCAACGACACCCAGTTCGGCGGCGACGGCAACGACCGCATCTACGCGAACCTGGGCGTCGACGTCAGCCACGGCGGCAACGGGAACGACGACCTCTGGGCGCTCGCCCGCGGCGACGTCGATCCCAATGCCAAGCCCGACACCGTAGGCGACACGCTCTTCGGCGACGCCGGCAACGACCGCTTCCACACGCGCGACGGCGAGGTCGACACGATCACGTGCGGCGACGGCCAGGACAAGGCGATCCTCGACACGCTCGACGTGATCGCCGACGCCACCAAGGAGAACCCGAACGGGTCCTGCGAGCGCGTGCAGCGCAAGGACCCGCAGCCCGCCACGAAGGGCAAGGGCAAGCACAAGGACGCCTCGGACCAGGAGCCCTCCACGGTCTGAGCCCAAGGTCCGCCGGCCACCCGGACCGGACACCGGGTGGCCGGCGGCTTCATCTGCCGCCGGTCAGGGCTCGATCCGAGCCGACGACCAGCGCGATAGGCAGTCGGCGGCCTCCCTCCTCCGGGGCCGTCAGCTGCTGGGCGAGTTGACAGTTGACAGCTGACAGCTGACAGCGAGGCAGCCAGTCATCTGTCAGCTGTCGTCCGTGGTCCGTCGTCTCGGCCGCCCGGCGCCGCCGCCGCCCCCGAGTACGCTGCGCCGGATGGCGATCAGCCCGCCGCCGCCGGTTTCGACGAGCCCGATCGGCAGGGTCGTCAGCGACCTGCGGGCCCTGCGTGCGGTGCCGGTGCCGTACCCGCCGGGGCGCCACGACTTCAGCATGGCGCGGACGCTGCGCTTCAACCGCGACCCGTTGCCGATGCTGCTCGAGGCGTACGCGGAGTTCGGGCCGGTCTTCACGCTGAAGCTGCTCTACATGCCGGTCGTGTTCATGATCGGCCCCGACGCGAACCACTTCATGACCGTCTCCGGCGCGAAGTCGTTCCGCTGGCGCGACGGCTCGCTCGGCGACCTGATCCCGCTGCTCGGCGACGGGCTCCTGACGATCGACGGCGACTACCACCGCTGGTCGCGCCAGATCATGCTCCCCGCGTTCCACCGCGAGCGGATCGCGGCCGCCGCGGGGACGATGCTCGACGAGGCCGAGACCGCGATCGCCGGCTGGCGCCCCGGCGCCACGCTCGACCTCTACACGTGGACGCGCGCGCTCGCGCTGCGGGTCGCGATGCGCGCGCTGCTCGGCCTCGATCCCGACCGCGCGCAGGGCGACGACCTCGACGCGGCGCACGAGTTCGAGCGCGCGCTGTCCTACCACGGCTACGACTACGTGCTGCAGATGCTGCGCGGGCCCGGCACGCCGTTCGCCAAGCTCGTCGACGCGCGCCGCAAGCTCGACCGGCTGATCTACACGGAGATCGCCAGGCGCCGAGCGCTGCCGGCCGACGCGCGCGGCGAGGACGTGATGAGCCTGCTGCTCGACGCACACGACGAGGAGGGAACCGGCCTCGACGACCACCAGATGCGCGACCAGGTGATGACGCTGCTGTTCGCGGGCCACGACACGACGACCTCGACCGTCACGTTCCTCTTCCACGAGCTCGCGCACGCGCCGCACGTGCTCGCGCGGCTGCTCGAGGAGCAGGATCGGGTGCTCGGCGGCCGGCGGGCGACCGCCGCGGAGCTGACGACCGGGCTGCCCGAGCTCGACATGGCCGTCGCCGAGACGCTGCGGCTCTACCCCGCGGCGTGGATCGGGCCGCGGCGCGCCGCGGAGACGTTCGAGCTCGCCGGCGTGCAGGTCCCGCGCGGCGCGCACGTGAACTACTCCTCCTGGGTCAGCCACCGCCTGCCGGAGGTGTTCCCCGAGCCCGATGCGTTCATGCCGGAGCGCTTCGCGCCCGAGGCGCGTGCCGCGCTGCCGAAGGGCGCCTACGTCCCGTTCGGCGGCGGCTCGCGCATGTGCCTCGGGATGCGCTTCGGCGAGCTCGAGATCAAGGCGATCGCGACGACGATCCTGCAGCGCTTCCGGCTCGAGCTGGTGCCCGGGCGCACGCTCGTCATCCGTCACGCCCCGACGCTCAGCCCGAAGGGCGGCCTCCCGGTCGTCGTGCGCGAGCGCGGCGTGCCCGCGCCGGTCGCCGCCCGCGCCGCCTGACCTTCGGCCCCGCCTAGGATGCGGCGGTCAAGCCGTCGGCGGAGGGAGCAAGCGATGAAGATGCGCGCCGCGGTGCTCGAGGAGTTCGGAGCCCCGCTCGTCGTCCAGGAGGTCGAGCTCGCGGAGCCCCAGGCGGGCGAGGCGCTGGTGCGGCTCGTCGCGTGCGGCGTCTGCCACACCGACCTCTACACCGCGTCGGGCGTCGACCCGTCGGGCTACGCGCCGACCGTGCTCGGCCACGAGGGCGCCGGCGTCGTCGAGGCGGTCGGCCCGGACGTGACGCTCGTCGCGCCGGGCGACCACGTCGTGACGCTGTTCTCGCCCCAGTGCGGCGAGTGCATCCACTGCCGCAGCGACAAGACGAACCTCTGCCTCGCGATCCGCGAGCAGCAGAACAAGGGCTACCTGCCCGACGGGACGACGCGCCTGAGCCGCGCGGGCGAGCCGATCCGCCACTTCATGGGCACCTCGACGTTCGCGGAGTACGCGGTGCTGCCGCAGATCGCGCTGGCGAAGGTCTCGCCGGAGGCGCCGCTGGACCGCGCGTGCCTGTTCGCCTGCGGACTCACGACGGGGCTCGGCGCCGCGATGAACACCGCGAAGGTCGAGGCCGGCTCGACGTGCGTCATCTTCGGCGCGGGGATGGTCGGGCTCGGCGCCGTCGCCGGGTGCCGCCTCCAGGGCGCCGAGCGCATCGTCTGCGTCGACCTCTCGGATGAGCGGCTCGCGCTCGCGCGCGGCCAGGGTGCGACCGAGACGCTGACCGGCGGCGAGGACGTCGTCGAGCGGATCCTCGAGCTGACGGACGGCTTCGGCGCCGACTACACGTTCGAGGCCACGGGCAACGTGAAGGTGATGCGCCAGGCCGTCGAGTCCGCGCGGATGGGCTGGGGCCTGTGCACCGTCGCGGGCGTCGCCGGCAAGGGCGAGACGCTCGACATCGTGCCCCGCTACCTGATCACCGGCCGCCGCGTGTGCGGCTCGTCGTTCGGCGGTGCCAAGGGGCGCGACCAGGTCCCCCAGCTCGTCGACCGCTACCTCGCCGGCGACATCGACGTCGACGCCTTCATCTCCCACCGCATCACGCTCGACGACATCAACACGGGCTTCGAGTTGATGGAAGCGCAGGATGGGATTCGGAGCGTGGTCGAGTTCTGAACCAGTTGACAGTTGACAGGGCTAGCTGTCTGTCAACTGTCAACTGTCAACTCGAGCCCAAAGCGGCTGCCTGACTGCCTACAACCCTTTCGGCACCGCCCTGACCAACCTCGATCGCCCGACGACCGCGCGGGTGCGGCGGTAGGAGGCGCGCAGCGTGGTGGCGTCGGCGAGGTGGCGGCGCAGGGCGAGGCCGATCGGCAGGACGGCGTAGTCGGGATGGCGGACCCAGGTGGGGACGTAGTCGATCCGCTTGACGTGCGGGCCGCGACGGGTCAGCTCGATGTGCAGCAGCGCGATCAGGCCGTCCTGGCTCGCGGCCGGGCAGCAGGCCGCGGTCTGGTTGGAGAGCAGGTTGCCTTCGCCGAACACGACCGGCGTGCGCCCGACGCGGTGGATCGGCTGCACCACGTGGACGTGCTGGCCGACCACCGCGGTGACGAGACGCGAGCGGGCGATGCGCCGCGCGAGGTCGCGCTGGAACGCGCTCGGCTGGTGGCGGTACTCGTCGCCCCAGTGGACGTTCACGATCACGATCCGCGCGCCGCGGCGTCGGGCCCGGCGCGCGTCCGCGATCACGCGCGCGGCGGACGCGAGGTTGACCGACCACGGATGCGGGAGCGGGATCCCGTTCGTCATCTGCGTGTAGGCGAGGAACGCGACCCGCACGCCCTTGACCTTCACGATCAGCGGGCGGCGTCGCGCGGCGGCCGAGCGGAACGAGCCCGTGTGGCGGACGTGGTTGCGCGCGAGCGCCCGGCCGGTCGCGTCGACGCCGGCCTGCCCGCGGTCGAGCGAGTGGTTGGAGGCCGTGTCGCACACGTCCCAGCCCGTCGCGCGAATCGCGCGCGCGAGCCCGGCGGGGGCGTTGAAGACGGGGTAGCCGTGCGGGGCGCCGGCGTCGATCGGCGTCTCGACGTGGCAGATCGCGAGGTCGGCGCCCGCGATCAGCGGGCGGATGAAGCGGAACATCGGCCGGAAGTCGAAGCTGGTCCCGCCACCGTTGGCGCGGGCCCGCTGGTAGACCGGCGCGTGGGCGAGCAGGTCGCCGCTGACGGCGATCTCGAGCTCGACGCGCCGATGCGCTCGTGCCTTGGCGCGCGCGGGCCCGGCGGTCGACTTGACGGTGGCGGCGGCGCGCTGCTCGACGGCCGTGCCACAGCCGGCAATCGACGCCGTCATCGCGAGCGCCACAGCGCAGAGGCCCGGCGCCCGCGACGCCATCCGCGACGACCTCGGCGCGAGCGCCCGGGCGGCGTGCCGGCGCTGATCTGGATCGGCGACCATCGCACGAGCCAGTGTCGCCGAGTACCCGGATGGCCGGCGAGCTCGAATGCGGCGCGCCCGGACTGGACGGATGTTCGATCAGAAGCTCGAGCCCTGGTGCACCGGTGGACGGATGTTCGAGTCGGAGTGGACGGACGTTCGACCCGCTGGACGGACGTACGACCCAGTGGACGGATGTTCTAGCCGCTGGACGGGATGTTCGAGGCCGGGCTGGGACCAGCGTGGATTGGTGGACGGATGTTCGACCGGCTGGACGGATGTTCTAGCGGGTGGACGGATGTTCGATTGCCCCACCCCGGAGGGAGGCGCATCGTGAGCGGGCGCCTCGAGCCACGGATGGCTCGTGGCGTACTTCGTTGGCAGCCGGCAAGTTTGCCCGCCCTTGACCGGCGCTTCGCTCGCCCGTGACGTGGCACGCGCGACCATGCGCCAATGACCTCCGAGCCCCTCGACGAGCAGCGGCCCGCCCCCGCCCCGGCCATCCCCGAGGCCGCAGGCCCGCGGCGCCCGGCCAAGGCCCGCCGGCGCTTCGCGGTCCCGGTCTTCTCGACCGCCGGCGCGACCTTCCTCGCGCTGCTCGCGCTGCTCGCCGCGCAGATGAGCGCCGGCCGCGACCCCGCCCTCAGCGTCTCGAACCCGACCGGCGCGCTCGTCGCCAAGCGCACCGGCGGCACGCCACTGCGGACGCGGACGAGCGGTGGCGGCGCGACCAGCGCGACCACCGTCGCGAGCACCGCGCAGAGCGGGAAGTCGAGCGCCAAGAAGCTGCACACGCGCACGAGCGGCGGCGGCGGGCGCCGCGAGCACGACGACTGAGCCCGGGCCGCGGGCTCAGGCCGCTGACGGCGCGGGCGGCGGCGCCACCCGCACCCCGACCGCGCGGCACGCCTCGACGAGGCGCTCGCCCAGCTCCCGCCGCGCCGCCTCGGCCTCGGCGTCGCGACCGCGCCCGGTCGCCGGGTCGACGAGGTTGCGCGCCTCGAGCGGATCGCGCTCGAGGTCGTAGCACTCGAACTCGGGGGCGACGCGGCCGCGCGGATCGACGTACGCCGCGTACTTCCAGCGCCCGTCGCGGATGCAGCGGATCCGGTTCGGCTGCCCGGGGGCGTCGGTCTGCGCCGTGGCCGCCTGGTGGTCGTCGTAGGTGAAGAGGATCTCCTCGCGGACGCGCTCGGCCGGCGGGGCGTCGCGCGCGAGCCCGGTCATGTCGACGCCAGCCGCTTCCAGCGCGTCCCGGTCGGGCGCCGCGTGGCGCGCGAGGATCGGCGCCAGGTCGACGCCGTCGAACGTCAGCCCGTCCCGGCTCGCGCCCGCGAGCCCGAGCAGCGTCGGGACGAGGTCGACGTGCGAGGCGAGCGCGTCCGTCTCTGCGGCGCGCGGGAAGAGGATCGGGTTCGAGACGACGAGCGGGATGTGGATCGTCTCCTCGTAGGCGTTGAACATCTTCTGGCGCAGGCCGCCGTGCGAGAGCCCGAGCTCGCCGTGGTCCGAGGTGCGCACGACGACAGTGCGCGCGCGCAGCGAGCGCGGGTCGCCGGGGTCGCCGAGCAGGCGCAGGACGCGGCCGATCTGGGCGTCGACGACGCCGTGCAGGTAGGCGTAGAAGTTGACGTAGTCCTGCTGCGCCTCGCGTCCACGGACCGCGCCGAGGTAGGCGGTCTGGCCGAGGCGCGTGAGCGCCTGCACCGTGGGCTTGTCGCGCAGGTCCTCGTCGAGCGTCGGCGGCAGCGGCACGGCGAGGGCGCGGAACTGGTCCCGGTGATAGCCGCCGCGCTCGTAGGAGTTCGGGTAGCCGAGCACGTCGTGCGGGTTGATGAGCGAGACGACGAGGCAGAAGGGCTCCGGGAGGTCCGCGCGCCCCAGCCAGGCCTCGGCCTGGCGCGTGTAGTCCTCGTCCCAGCCCGCGCCGCTGCGGCCGGCGCCGCCGCCGCCGAAGTCGTGGGCCTTCGCGGTGCCCCCGGCGTCGGGCGGCTCCCAGTCGGCGAGCCCGAAGTCGCGCTCGAGGCGCTCGGCGTCGGCCGCGCCCCAGCGCTCGCCGCCCGCCAGCGGCTTCGTCAGGTGCCACTTGCCCTTGTAGGCGACGTGGTAGCCGGCGGCGCGCAGCAGGGGCCCGAGACTCGGCGTCAGCGGCAGCAGCTCGGGCTCGTGCCCGCCGTGCGGGCCGCCGCGCACGAGCCCGCGCAGGAACGCCCGCGCGGTGCGCGCGCGACCCGCCTCCCCGGTGGCGAGCATCCGACCGACCGTGCGCACGACGTCCGGCACGTTGCGCGGATCGGGCTGCAGGTCGCCGCAGGTCAACGTGAGCGTCACGCCGTGGCGCGCCGGGAAGGTGCCGGTCAGCATGGACGCGCGGCTCGGCGAGCACATGCACGAGGCGGCGAACGCGCGGCGGAACGTCAGCCCGGTGCGCGCCAGCTCCGCGTCGTTCGGGGTGAGCGAGCGCAGCCAGTCCGGATCCTCCGGCCAGTGCTGCGGGTAGCGCTGCTGGTCGGTTACGAGGATGAGCAGGTTGGGAGCGCGCTGCGCGGTCACGGATCCGCCTCGGTCGAGTGAGGCGGGACAGTAGCGAGGCCGGCTCAGCCGAGCTCGGCGAGCAGCTCGAGGCGGCGCTGCGCGAGGCGGCCCGCCCGCGGCGAGGCATCGCTCGCCGCGACCGCGCGCAGCAGCGACGTGGGCACGCGCGGCTGGTTGGTGAGCGCGAGCATCGCCTGCCACAGCGCCTCCTCGTCGACGGGCTCCTCGAGCCAGCGCAGGACGAGCTCGGACAGCGGCCCGACGATCCGCGAGTCGAAGCTGCGGCCGAGCGCCGCGAGCAGCTCGGGGTCCGGGTCCCGCGCGCGCCGGGCCACGAATGCCAGCACCTCGACGACGACCTCGTCCCACAGCTGCTCGTCCGGGCTGGGCTCGGGCACGAGCCCGTAGCCGAACGGGCCCGGGCGCAGCTCGCGCGACGCGGGCGGGCGGCCCTGCGCGAAGAAGTCGGCCAGCGCGGCGGTCGCGACGGGCGCCAGCTCATTGCGCGCTTCGACGTGCTCGAGCAGCTCCTCGACGGCCATCGTCGCTCCCGCCTCAGGCCCGCAGGTTCTCGCCGGCGAGGTTCTCGGTGTCGACGCGGTGCAGGCGGCCCTTGAACGCGAATTCCTCGCGCCACACGATGCGGCCCTCGCCGGTCGCGCCGCCGTTGCGCGCCGCGGCGGTGATCCACGCGTCCGTGTCAGTGATCGCGGGCGATGCCGCGAGGAACAGACCGGACACCGTGCGCAGGTGGCAGAGCCCGAGCGCGTCGTGGGCGTCGGCGGCGGGCACGCCGCTCGGTCGCGAGCGCGAGCGCTGCGCGGCGAGCTCGACCCGGCCGGTCGCGATCGTGAAGCGCAGCCGCGGCTCGGCCCGCGCGGGCGGCTCACGACCCTGTCGTTCAAGGAAGAGCGCTGTTGGCGTGCGGAACTCGGCCATGGAGCGGGGGCGTCCGTGCCCCGGCGCTGACGTTGCCGTCGTCCGTGACTATCGGCACGAACGGACCGAAACTGGGCGTGCGCCGCGCGGCCGTCGAACAGGCGTCCGGCCGGTGGTCGATCCAGCGGTGCCGGTTTGGTCTAGGGTCGCGACATGGCTGACTACACGATCCGCAGGCTCGAGGAAGTACCCGACGTGTTCGGCGGTCAGTACCCGGGTGAGATGCGGTTCCTCACCGGCGAGCTCGGGGCGCAGCAGGTCGCGTTCACCCACCGTCGCATGCCGCCCAAGTCCGGCGGCAAGGGCGGCTACGGCCATCGCCACGCGACCCAGGAGGAGCTCTACTTCGTCATCTCGGGGACGCTGCAGTTCAAGCTCGACGACGAGGTCGTCGAGGTCGGCGGTGGCACGGCGGTCCGCGTCGCGCCGGCCGTCGTGCGCTCGGTCTGGAACGACGGCCCGGACGACGCCGAGCTCGTCATCTGCTCGGTGCGGCTGGAGGACCCGCGCGCCGATGCCGACATGGTCGAGGGCTTCTGGCCGGACTGAGCGGACCGCCGGCCGTCAGGACTCGAAGGCCGTGCGGGCGCCCCTTGCGCCGACGCCTGCACGGTCCCAGAACGAGTACGTCCCGTCCTCGCGCAGCTCGCGCGCCGCCGCGACCACGGCACCCAGGGCGGCCGACGCGGGCGCCCCGCCGACCGAGATGCGGGCGACGCCTGCCGCAGCGAGCTCGGCGACCGACCGTGCGCCCGGGAGCGCGAGCACGTTCAGCGGCCGATCCACGGAGACGACGACCCGGCGGATGTCGTCGAGATCGGTGAGCCCCGGCGCGCAGAGCACGTCGGCGCCGGCCTGCTGATAGGCCTGCAAACGGGCAGCAGCAGCAGCAGCAACGGACGCTCACGCTCGCGGAGGGTGACGAACCGCCTGGCCTTGTCGGCGTTGTCGGTTGTCGCTGGTGTCGACGCGGATCGTCGCATGATCCTCGCGCCTGTACGGCGCAGCGGGATCAGCCCCGAGGAGGAGTTGCGGCGCCACACGGCATGGTCACAGCGCGTAGCGGGGCCTGTTCACCGGGCGGTTGGGACCCGTTCCTCCTCACGGCGCTCTTCGCGGGCCGATGCCCTCAGCGACCGTGATGCTGATGCGGCCGAAGCTCGGCGGGACGTGGGCGGGGAGCGGCGCCCCGCAGGGCGCCGCTGCCCTCGCCGGAACAGCGCTAGCCGGCGACGCTGAAGTTCATCGACGCAAGCGTGCTCTGCTTGCCGCCGGAGAAGGACACCAGGCTGAGCGTGCACGTGGCGCCACCGCCCAACCAGAGAGCCTGAATCGGATCACTCAGCAAGAACGTGTCGCCCGTCAGTCCGGTCAGGCTGCGGTAGCCGGACCAGATCACGTCTCCAGGCGTATACGTGCCTTGGTTCGGGCTGCCGAGCACCGTCGTCTCGGTCGCCCAGCATTGCGCGAACGCCCAGGGCTCCTTCGCCCGCGACGAGTAACCGGCCTTGAACGAGTCGCCGTAGGTCAGCTGGGTGCCCGCACGCGCCGTGTTGCCCTCCGCCGTGATGATCCAGATCGAGTCCCCTGCTCTGGGGGCGGCTTGGGCCGGCGAGGCCGCCGCGAGTGACACCACGGCCACGATCAATGCGAGTGCGTGTCTCGTGCGCATGAGCGCTCCCCTTTGTGCGAGGCATCACGCGGATGCCGATTCCGCCTGATCCGCGTGTATCGGCGCGCCGCGCGTGTCGCTTTAGCCCGGATCGAGGGAGCGGACGCGCTCTCACACTGATGCGTGATCAGAAGCCGGGGACGCGCACACCGTGCTGGTCGAGGAACGAGAGGATCGTGGCGGCGTGCACGCCGACGCCGACGTTGAGGAACTGGTGCTCCTCCACGCGCCGCCCGCCCTGCTCGACGACGGGGCTGAAGCCGAGCGGGTAGTGCACCGTGTGGACCTGAATCGCGCACAGCCGGCCCTCGACGTCGAAGATGGGGCCGCCGCTGTGTCCGCGCAGCCCCGGCGTGGAGGTCTCGAGGAAGGCGATCTCGATCGATCCGTTTGACGACTTGGCGCCTGATCGAACCCTGGTCACCATGCCCTCGAGCGCGAACCGCGGCATCGGAAAGGCGCCCTCGGCGAACACGAACGCGTCGGCGCGCTCGTCGAACGTGGTGCTCACCGAGTGGAAGGGATAGCCGAGCTTGCACACGCTCCTTCCAGGCGTGATCTCGCGCGGATCGCGGAAAACGGGATAGGACTGAACAAGCGATACGTCGAACGGCTCGAGCCGGCCGAGCGCGAGATCAGCGCCGGGAAGCAGGTGGAACTCGGCCACGGTGCGCCCCTCCCACCCGGTCCAGAGGGAGTAGTTCCTCACCCAGTCCGGATTGGCGCCGAGCGAGCGAACGCCCCTCGCTTTGTCCTTCGGCGTGCCCTCGCCGCCGGCGATCGCCTGCGCGCGGCGCTCGTGCTCGGCGATCTCCACCTGGTGACCCGCATGGAGCGTCGCGGGCTCGAGCATGTGCGCGGCCGTGAGAACCCAGCCCTGCTCGTCGAGCACGACGAAAGCGCCGACCGCACACTGCACCCGACCGTCGTAGAGGCGTGCCGAGACGACGATCGGGTGCGTGTACCGGTTGGCCAGCTCGCAGGCGCGCGCGAACATCTTCTCGCTGGGCCAGCGCTGCCGGACAGCGCGAGCGCTCGCGCGTCTCGTCGTGCCTAGGCCTTGCTCGCCTTGAGCACGCCGCGCACCTCGCCGCCCGGGTTTCGCTTCGTCTTGAGTACAGCGTCCGCCTTGCCGGCGAGCGCCTGCTTGACGAACGCCTGCGCGACGGCCTTGGACGGGAAGCGGCTGAGGAGCTTCGCCCCGCTCTTGCACGGCGCGCAGAGCCGGATCACGCTGACGCTGCCCCCCGCCGGATACCGCACCTCGGCGACCTTCACGGCCCCGGTCATGCCCGAGAACTTGAGCGTCCAGGTGGCGGTCGAGGGCTTGCCGACAGTTGCCTTGCCCGTGAGCGACCCACGAGCCTTCGCGACGTTGCCCTGGGGCCGGCGCGGCTTCGTGACCTGCTTCGCGGTCATGGCGGTGGAGAGCCGGTAGCTCTGCGTGGCGGCCGTGACGGCGGTTCCGCGTGCGCCCGCCAGGGTCGCGCCCGCCACGGCGACGGCCACGAGGGCGAGGACGATTGCGAGTGCGTTCTTCATACAGACCTTTCTATGTCGTTAGCACGGGTTGCGGCGAGAGCACCGGCGCGTCGCGCGTTCCAGCCCTTGTTCAGTTTCCGATTCGTCACTGTACGACAGCCCGCGCTCGGACGCGCCAGGAGGGAGGCCGCTTGCGGCCTCCCTCCGCGCTGCTCCGTCTCGTCAGGCCGTGCGAGCTAGCCGCTCGGCGCTACCTCGGCTTCACGTTGATGCTGTCCTGGCTCGAGCCGAACACGGAGCCGTTGAGGTAGGTCGTGAACGTGTACACGTTCGTCGGGTACGGCGGCTTATTTCCGACCGATTGCCCGTCCAGCGTCCCTGGGTCGTACTTGATGCCGATGATCAGCGTGGCACCAGATGTCGTTCCGGACACGGTGTACGTCACGGTCCCATTCGCGTTCGGCACCCCCACGATCGCGAGCTTGTTGCAGTTCGCGTCGTAGAGGAGGGCCTGGTTGTTCTGCTGGACGCCGATGACCTTCCAGCCCAGCAGGTTCGACTGCTGCACCGTGATCGTGAAGCTCGCGGCCGGTGCTTTGATCTTGCTGTAGTAGAAGAAGACACCCGGCGAGGTGTTGCTGAGCTTGTTCCCCTTGACGCCGTAGAACTCGTCCGGCAGGTCGCCGTTGGTGCCGTCCCTGAACTGCTGGCAGGTCGTGGCCGTCGGTGTGATCTTGCCGGTCGAGGCCTCCTGCCGGATGGTCGCCTGCGCCTGGTTCGACGTGACGGTAGTGGTGCCGAACTTGCCCGTTGCCGTCGCGTGGTTCGTGATCGACGCGCTGTTCGTTGCGTTGAGGTCACCCGCCTGGATCGTGTAGCTCTTCGTGCATGTGATCGACGCATTCGGAGCCAAGGTCGGCGTGGCCGTCGACTGGCACGTGATCGTGCCCAGCTTGTCATCGGTGATGACGAACGGACCGTTCAGCGTGACGTTGCCGGTGTTCTTCACCACGTACGTGTAGACGATGATCTGGCCAGGGTAGCTGTAGGTCGTCGGGTTGGCGCTCTTCGTGAGCGACAACTTCGGCGACTGGACCGCGGTGACCGTCTCGCTGTCCTCGTTCGAATCGACCGCGTCAGTGCCGAACTTCGCATGGCCCTGCGCGGTGTTCTTCACCGACCCCGCATCGAGATCAGCCTGCGTGATCGAGTAAGACGCCGAGCACGTGATCGAATCGCCAGGCGCGAGCGAGCTCGGCGTCGACGGGCACGTCACCGTCGCCTTGTCATCACTGACCGTGAACGGACCCGCCAACGTCACATTGCCCGAGTTCGTCAGCTTGTAGCTGTAATCGATCAGCGTCCCCACCGTGCTGTAGGTCCCCGGCGACGCCGTCTTATCCAACGACAACTTCGGCGACTGGACCGCGGTGACCGTCTCGCTGTCCTCGTTCGAATCG
>DAIOGP010000008.1:0-830 GCA_036745135.1 Solirubrobacteraceae bacterium | reverse complement strand
CAGCGTCCCCACCGTGCTGTAGGTCCCCGGCGACGCCGTCTTATCCAACGACAACGCCGGCTTGGGGATGAGGCTGAGCTTGTTCGCGACGGTGACGTTGGCCGTGCCGCCGCTCGTGATCGTGGCGGGGCTGCCGGTGATCGTCTCGGCGTCCCAGCTATACCCGGTCGGAGCCGTCGGCTTGCCTGTCTCGGTGACGGCGCAGCTCGACCCGGACGGGATCCCCGTGATCGTCACGAAGCCGGACGTCGGGTAGATGATCGTGCGGTCGTACGAGTTCGTCGGGTTCGTGCACGCGACATGCACGTCGAACGAGCCGGAGGTGAAACCGGAACCACCAGCGTCGACCGTTTTGGTGACCTTCAGCGAACCGGTCGTCAAGCTGTCCGTGAATGTGCAGGTCGTGACCTTGCCGGACTGAACCGTGATGCCGCTGACGGTGCTCCCGCTCTTGGTCCCGGTCGCGGTGCCGCTCTCCAGCGCACACGCAGCCGAGTCCAGCTGCCAGCCCGCCGGCACCGTCTCGGCGACCGAGTAGGCCGTCCCGACCGGCACCCCGAACGCGCCCGTCGTCCCGGCCCCCGTGATGCTCTTGCTGAGCGAGCCCGGGTTGACCGTGAAGCTGAAGACCTGGGTCGTGCCATCGGGCGCGACCTTCGTAATCTTGAGAAAGCCGCCGCCCGGGGTGACGACGCAGTCGAACGGATTGTTGTTGCCGTTGTTCCCCAGCGACGGGTACGTGCACACGTTCGCGAGCACCGCGTTCGCCGGCAGATAGCTCTTGAGGATCTTGAAGCGGATCGTGCTGTCGTTGGGCCAGTTCTGGTCCG
>DAIOGP010000007.1:0-15090 GCA_036745135.1 Solirubrobacteraceae bacterium | reverse complement strand
CGACGCCGTCCTCGTGGAAGCCCCAGCCCCAGTAGGCGCCGCAGAAGTGCGTGCGGTCGCGCCCGCTGATCTCGTGGTGGCGCGTCTGGGCCGCGGCGCCGGCGGAGGTGTACACGGGATGGGCGTAGGGGATCGTGCGGATCACCTGCGCCGGGTCGATCGCCGCGGTGCGGTTGAGCGTCACGCAGTACTCGCGGTCGGCCGCGAGCGACTGCAGGCGGTTCATGTGGTAGGTCAGCGTCGGCTTGGCGACCGGCTCGTCGGGCAGGTGGTAGTTCCAGCTCGCCCAGGCGCGCCGCCGACGCGGCAGCAGGCGCACGTCGGTGTGCAGCACCGCCTCGTTGGGCTGGTAGGGGATCGCGCCCAGCAGCTCGCGCTCCCGGTCCGAGGCGTCGGCGAGCAGCGCGAGCGCCTGGTCGGAGTGCGTCGCGAGCACGACGTGGTCGAAGCGCTCGGGCTCGGAGCCGCGCGGCGTGACGCTGACGTGGTCCGCGTGGCGCGCCACCGCGACGACGGGCGTCGCGAGCCGCAGGCGATCGCGCCAGGGATCGACGAGCGCGTCCACGTAGCGCTGCGAGCCGCCCACGACCGTGCGCCACTGCGGCCGCCCGAGGAAGCCGAGCATCCCGTGGTTGTCGAAGAACTCGACGAGGAAGCGCGCCGGGAAGTTCCACATCTGGCGCGGGTCGGCCGACCACACCGCGGCGGCCTGCGGGACGATCAGCCGCTCGATGAAGGGGCGCGAGAAGCGCAGCCGCTCGAGCCAGTGGCCCAGGGACGGGTCGGCGTCGGACCGCAGCAGCGCGCGCGCCTCGCTGTTGAAGCGCACGAGGTCGGCGATCATGCGGTGGAACCACGGCGCGACGAGGTGGGCGCGCTTGGCGAACAGCCCGTTGACCGACGCGCCGCTGTACTCGAAGTCGCCGCGCCCGTCGCTGACGCCGAAGGTCATCGTGGAGGGTTGCGATGCGACGCCGAGCTCGTCGAGCAGGCGCTCGAAGCTCGGGTAGTTGCGGTCGTTGAAGACGATGAAGCCGGTGTCGACGTGGTGCGTGGCGTCGGCCTCGTCCACGCGGATCGTGTTCGTGTGGCCGCCGGCGTAGTCGTTGGCCTCGAACAGCGTGACCTCGTGCTCGCGGCGCAGGCGATGCGCGACGACCATGCCGGAGATCCCGGCGCCGATGATGGCGACCCTCATCGGAGTCGCTGCGTGGTGGTGTCGTGCATCGCGAGGGGATAACGCGCCGGCGAGCGCTTCGGATCACGCGCTCGGCGGCGGCGGGCGCTGCGCAGCCTAGCGCCGAGCCTGGCCCCGGGCGGCCCGGACCGGCATGATGCGCGAGCGATGGACGAGCGCTTCTGCACGGTCGGGGACGTCGAGCTCTGCTACGAGACCTTCGGCGACCCCGCCGATCCCGCCGCCCTGCTGGTCATGGGCCTGGGGACGCAGATGGTCGCCTGGCACGAGGATTTCTGCGCGCTGCTCGTCGAGCGCGGCTTCCACGTGATCCGCTTCGACAACCGCGACGTCGGCCGCTCGACGCGCCTGCGCGACGTGCCGGTGCCGTCGCGGGCCGAGATCCTCGCCCACCGCGTGCCGCGCGGCAGCTACTCGCTCGCCGACATGGCCGGCGACTGCGTCGGGCTGCTCGACCACCTCGGGATCGACGCCGCGCACGTCGTCGGCGCGTCGATGGGCGGCATGATCGCCCAGACGCTCGCCGCCCGCCACGACGAGCGCGTGCGCTCGTTGACGTCGATCATGTCGAGCACTGGCAGCCGCGTGTTCGGGCAGCCCTCGCCGCGGCTCTACCCGCTGTTCCTGCGCCGGCCGCCGGCCGGTCGCGAGGCGTACGTCGAGCGCGTCGCCGGGGTCTTCGAGCGCATCGGCTCGCCCGGCTTCGAACGCACCGAGGACCAGCTGCGCTTCATGGTCGGCCTCAGCTACGACCGCGGCGTCGATCCCGACGGCTTCGCGCGCCAGCTCGCCGCGATCTTCGCGTCGGGCAACCGCACCGCTGAGCTGCGGCGCATCCGCGTCCCCACGCTCGTCATCCACGGCACCGCCGATCGGCTCGTGGCGCTGTCGGGCGGTCGCGCGACGGCGCGGGCGATCCCGGGCGCGCTGCTGATGCGCGTCCCGGGGATGGGTCACGACCTCCCGCGCGGGGCGTGGCCGGCGATCGTCGACGGGATCGCGCTCGCCGACGACGCGACCGTCGCGCCGGCCGCCTGAGCGCGGTGCGGCGCGACGGTCGCGTCGCCGCTACTCGGCCACGCGAGCCGCGTCGGCGGCGCGGTGCACGACGAGCGGCCCGTCGGGTGCCGGGACGTCGATCGTGCCGTCGCCGAAGATCTCCGGCAGCTCGGCGCGGAGCTCGGGCACGAGCGCGAGGAAGATGTCCGCGAGCTGCGGGTCGAAGTGCTTGCCGCGCTCGGCGGCGATCGTCGCGAGCGCCTCCTCGACCGGCCACGCCTCCTTGTAGGGGCGCTTCGACGTCAGCGCGTCGAAGACGTCGCAGACGGCGACGATCCGCCCGACGAGCGGGATGCGCTGGCCCGCGAGCCCGACGGGATAGCCGCTCCCGTCCCAGCGCTCGTGGTGCGTCCGCGCGATCGCCTCGGCCATCCGCACGAGCGGCGAGTTCGAGCCCCTGAGCACGTCGGAGCCGATCTGCGCGTGGGTCTTCATGACCTCCCACTCGTCCGGGTCGAGACGACCCTCCTTGAGCAGGATCCGGTCGGGGATCCCGATCTTGCCGATGTCGTGCATCGGGCTGGCATGGCGCAGCAGCTCGGCCTCGTCCTCGCTCATCCCCGCCGCGAGGCCCAGCCGGTAGGCGAGCCGGCTGATCCGCTCGATGTGCGCGCCGGTGTCCTCGTCGCGCGACTCCGCGGCCTGGCCGAGGCGGTGGATGAGCTCGAGCTGCGTGTCGCGCACCTCCTGGGTGCGCTCGCGGACGAGGCGCTCGAGCAGCTCGTTCTCGAGCGCCACGCGCCCGCGCTCGCGCGTCTCGGCGGCGTGGCTCGCGGCCAGCATGCCCACCGTGCCGAGCGCGAGCGACGCCAGCGGGTAGGTCACCGGGAAGATCCAGCCCGCCTCGAACGCCAGCTGCGCGGCGACCGCGTATGCGGCGCCGAGCACGGGCGCCACGAGCGCGGCGCGCACGGCGCGCGTCCAGACCCGCGCGAGCGGGGCGGCCATGCCGAGCGCCAGGATCGCGAGCAGCCCGAGCAGCGGCGAGGCGTCGCGCAGCGGGACGCCGTGCAGCACGGTCCAGATCGCGTTGGCCTGCACCTCGGGCCCCGCCATCAGCAGCTCGCCGGTGGTCGGCGTGGGGTGGAGGTCCTGCAGCGACGGCGCGGAGGCGCCGACGACGACGATCTTGCCCCGGAGCACGCCCGGGTCGACGTGCCCGGCGACGAGATCGGAGAACGACACCGTCCGGAACGTCTGCGGTCCCCCGCGGTAGTCGATCAGGGCCCCGCGGGAGTCGAAGCCGGCCGCCGGCACCGGTCGCCCGGTGACCCGCTCCGCCGTCGCGATCGCGAGCGTCTCGAGCCGGCCGACGCGATAGGGGAAGCGGCTGGCGAGCCCGCCGGGATCATCCGACAGGTTGCTGGCCGCGGCGCGCGTATGGATTCGCGCGAGGTTCGCGTCGCCGCCGAGCACGTTCGTGCGCCCGAGCTCGTCCGCCTCGGTGGTGGCGAGCACCGCCCCGCCGGCGTGGGCGATCGCGCGGTAGAGGGCGAGGTCCTCGCTCGGACGCGTGGGCTCGGTGAACTGCACGTCGTAGACGATCTCGCGCGCCCCGGCCACGCGCAGCCGGTCGACCGCCCGCGCGTGCAGCGAGCGCGGGAACGGCCACTGGATGCCGAGGTCGGAGAACGTCCGGTCGTCGATCGCGACGACGACGATGTCGTTCGGGCGCGGCTCGTGGCGCAGCCCGAAGCGCCAGCTCACCGTCGCCCGCTCGAGCTCGGCGAAGCCGCCCGCGAACATCGCGACGGCGCTCAGGCAGACGGCGATCAGCCCGGCGACGAGCACGGCGCGGGGGTCGAAACGGTGCTGGGCCTGCGGCTGCCCGCGCGTCCGGCTCACGGGCGCCGCCCCGGGCCGTCGATGCGTCGCGCGCGCGCGGCAGCCGCGAGCGGCCGGCACGACGAGCGTGCGGCGGGCATGCCGGTCGCGGCCTGCGACCCGGCCCTCGGCGCGCCGAGCTTCGCGAGCGACCGCATCGCTCGCGCATCGGCCGGCGGCGGCGCGGGCTTGAGCCGCGGGCGCGGCGGCTGGACCGGTCGGCGAGGGCGCTCAGTCGTCGGGCTCGAGCTCGACGCGCACCATGACGACGTCGGCCCGCGAGCCGACCGCGCCGGCGGCCCGCGGGAAGCGCGCGAGGTACGCCGGCAGCGCGCCGCGCGCGGGCTCGCCGGTCAGCACCCACGCGGTGCCGTGGCGCCGCCGCCCGCGCAGCACGACGTCGACCGGCGCGCTGTCGGCCAGGTTGCGCCACCAGCGCTTGCGCTCGTGGTGCCCGACGAGGATCAGCAGCTCGGCTTCCCGCTGCGCGTACATCACGGGGATCGTGTGTCGCGCGCCGGTCCGCCGACCGGTGTACGTGATCAGCAGCAGCGCGCGGCTCGCGAGGCCGTGCAGGGGCGAGCGCAGCAGCGGGCGCAGCAGCGGGTTGACGCCCCGGTTGAGCACCAGCGCCATCACGACCCGACCGCGACTCCCGTGCCGGCGATCGCGTACGGGTGCGCCGCGAGGTCGGCCTGCCCGTCGCGGACGCCGTCGAGCGCGACCTCGAGCGGGTGGTCGCGGCCCGGCGTCGCCACCGGGAACCAGGCGCGGCCGAGCGGGACGACGATGAACGTCGCGCCGCGCTCGCCCACGGCCGTGATGCCCGCCGGGTCGATCTCCTCGCCCTCCCAGACGTCGATGCCGAGTCCGTCGCGCAGCGCGCGCACGGCCGCGCGGACGTCGGCGACGGGCAGCCCGACCTCGGCCACGCCGAGCAGCGACGCGCCCGTGAAGGGGTCGCCGGCCGCGGCGTCGAGGCCGTCGAACGCGATCAGCTCGATCACGCTCCCGGCCGGATCGAGCGCGTACACCGCGCGGGCCGACCAGAAGCTCCAGTCGACCTCGTCCCGGCCGTCGCGGCCGGGCAAGAGCGGCGCGCGCCCCGCGAGCCACGCCTTGGCCGCGGCGAACCCGCTCCACGGGACGGCGAACGCCACGTGGTAGCTGGGCTCCGAGCCGGGCGCCGCGGCGCGGAAGGCGACGCGCGCGCTCCCGACCCGGAACGCGACCTCGTCCGGCCCGTCCGCGACGAGCGGGAGCCCGAGCGCCGCGCCGTAGAAGGCACGCTGCGCGGCGAGCGAGGGCGCCCGCATCACGACGTCGCGGAAGACCACGCGCGGACTGTCGCACAGCGCGCGTGGCGGCGGCGGGCGGCCGTGGGCGACGGTTGTCCGCGGGCGGCGGCGACGGGCCGCACTGGGCGACGGCGACAGCTCGCCGCGCGCGCGGCGATTTGCGTCCGGAGCGCCGCGTAGGTTCTCGCGCCCCCACACGTCAGGAGGAGATCGCATGGCTCGGCTCGGCTCGTACGTTCGGCGTCACCACGTGGCGCTGCTCGCCCTGTTCGTCGCCCTCGGCGGCACCTCCTACGCGGCGCTCAAGCTGCCGGCCGGTAGCGTCGGAAGCACGCAGCTGCGCAAGGGCGCGGTCACGCTCGACAAGGTCGCCGTGGCCGCCAGGCGCAAGCTCCGCGGCAAGCTGGGCCCGCGGGGCGACCGGGGCCAGCGCGGCGAGGCCGGCACCCCGGGCGCGATCGGACCCACCGGCCCCGCGGTCGGCCCGGCGGGCGGCGATCTCAGCGGGAGCTTCCCCAACCCGTCGCTCGCGACCGGCGCCGTGACGAGCGCCAAGCTCGCCGGCGGGGCCGTGACGTCGGACAAGCTCGCGGCCGGCGCCGTCGGAGGGGACAGGCTGGCGGCGGCCGAGGCGTGGCACGAGGTCGGGACGACGGGGGAGCCGTCGTTTCTCGGCTCGTCGCTCGGTCAATCGTGGCGCAACGTGAGCTCGGTCAGCGGCAACGATGCCACCGCAGGGTTCTACAAGGACCCGTACGGGGTCGTTCGTTTTCAGGGAGCGGTGTGTTCGACTTCGACGACCGGCTGCCAAACGGGACCAGTTGTCGCGTTTGACCAGATGTTCACCCTTCCGAGCGGCTTCCGGCCGTCCCACAGGCTCGACTTCACCGTCGCCACCAACACCGGAAGCTGTTCATCACTCGGCGCGGGCATCATCGAGATTGCTGCGTCGGGCGCCGTGTACGCCATGTCCGGCAACTACTGCGCGCTCAAGCTCGAGGGGATCGCCTTCCGCGTGGACTCCTGACGCCGCCTCGCCCGACCCGTACTCGCTACGGACCCCGTTTCGGTGCGATGTCCGGACGACCGATGGCGCACCCCCGGTTACGGTCGGCGTCTCGGGCGTGCGGGCACTCCGC
This sequence comes from Solirubrobacteraceae bacterium, assembly GCA_036745135.1. Taxonomy (GTDB): domain Bacteria; phylum Actinomycetota; class Thermoleophilia; order Solirubrobacterales; family Solirubrobacteraceae; genus DAIOGP01. Next base: position 8,572 of record DAIOGP010000007.1, on the reverse strand, counting down.
GCAGCCGCGGTCGTCGACGACGAAGGGGAGGGATCCGATGTTCACGAGGCGCCAGTTCATCGCCCGCGGCGCGGTGGGGGCCGGCGGGCTCGTCCTGAGCCCGACGCTGCTCGAGTCGACCGCGCTCGGGGCGAAGAAGCTGCCCCCGTTCCTCACGCCGCTGCCGATCCCGGCCAAGGCCACGCCGATCGCCGCGAATCGCTACCGGCTGCGGATGGCCGCGACCCGGCAGCGCGTCCACAGCAAGCAGGGCGCCGAGCTGACGCGGCTCTGGGGCTACGACGACGGCGTCACGGGGCCGACGGCGCCCGGCCCGACGATCGAGGTGCGCTCCGGCGTGCCGGTCCAGGTGGACTGGGTCAACGACCTGCCGCGCACGCACCTGTTCGGCATCGACCCCGCGCTGACCGGCGGCGACACGCGCGTGCGGTCGCTGACCCACCTGCACGGCGGGGAGGTGTCCGGCACCTCCGACGGCAACCCGTACGCGACGCCGCTGCCCGGCTTCCTCCCGGGCCAGACCCAGACCGCGTACTACCCGAACGAGCAGCGCCCGGCGACGACCTGGTACCACGACCACGCGCTCGGCATCACGCGCCTCAACGTGATGGCCGGCCTGGCCGGCTACTACGTGATCCGCGACGACCAGGACACCGGGCTCGAGTCGAACCCGATCGGCCTGCCGGGCGGACGCTACGAGGTGCCGCTCGCGATCCAGGACCGGATGCTCGACGGCGTCCAGCTCGCGTACCCGGCCCCGCCGTGGATGCCGGAGTTCTTCGGCGACACGGTGCTCGTGAACGGTGCCGTGTGGCCCTACCTCGACGTCGAGCCGCGGAAGTACCGCTTCCGCGTGCTCAACGGCTCCAACGCGCGCTTCTACCACCTCGAGCTGAGCGACGGCCCGGGCTTCGCCGTGATCGGAACCGACGGCGGCATGCTCGACGCCCCGGTGCCGGCGCGCCGGATCCTGCTCGCGCCCGGCGAGCGGCTCGACGTCGTCGTCGACTTCCGCCGCTTCGCCGGCCAGGTGCTCACGCTGCGCAACGCGCAGCTGCCGAAGGGCACCGTGAGCCCCGCGCCGCGCCTCCCGAACGTCATGCAGTTCCGCGTCGGAACGCGCGTCACCACAGCGGACCGGCCGCTGCCCGCCTCGCTTCCGGGCCTGCTGCCCGCGAGCGAGCTCGGACCGCCGTCGCGCGTGCGCGACATCACCCTCGAGGAGGTGCTCGATGCTGCCGGAGAGCCGGTTCGCCTGCTGCTGAACGGCAACCGCTTCGAGGATCCGGTGACCGAGCGGCCGCGCGCCGGAGCGACCGAGGACTGGCGCTTCATCAACCTGAGCGCGGACACGCACCCGATGCACCTCCACCTCGTGCAGTTCCAGGTCGTGGAACGGCGTCCGTTCGACGTCGCGGCCTACCAGGCCGCGCTCGACGCGGCGCGCGCGGCGGGCGGCCCGAACCCGGACCCGGCGCCGTTCTTCACCGGCCCGGGCGCGCCGCCGCCGCCCGAGGAGCGCGGCTGGAAGGACACGGTGCGCAGCAACCCCGGCGAGGTGACGCGCATCCGGGCGCTGTTCGACATCGACACGGCCGGCCCGGCGCCGCAGCGCTACGTCTACCACTGCCACATCCTCGAGCACGAGGACAACGACATGATGCGGCCCTACGAGGTCGTGTAGCTCGGGTCGCCGCGGGCCGACGGCCGGTCGCGCCGCAATGATGTGCGGGTGCGACCGACCCCGTCGACCCGCCGGCGTGCCTGACCTCGAGCGCGAGAAGCGCGGCGCCGCCGAGGCAGCCGCGGCGCTGGTCCGCGACGGCGATCGCGTCGGGCTCGGGACCGGCTCCACGGTCGCCCACCTGCTGCCCGCGCTCGCCGCGCGCGGCCTGTCGCTGCGCTGCGTCGCGACCTCGGTCGCGACCGAGGAGGCGGCGCGGGCGCTCGGGCTCGCGGTCGAGCCGTTCGACGCGCTCGAGGAGCTCGACGTCGCGATCGACGGCGCCGACCAGATCGACTCCGCCGGCTGGGTCGTCAAGGGCGGCGGCGGCGCCCACACGCGCGAGAAGATCGTCGCCGCGGCGGCCGCGCGCTTCGTCGTGATCGCGTCCTCGGACAAGCTCGTCGCCGCGCTCGCGCCGCCGGTGCCGGTCGAGCTGCTCGCCTTCGGCGCCGCGGCGACGCTGCGGGGCCTCGCGCCGATCGCGCTGCGCGACGTCGCGCGCAGCCCCGACGGCGGCCTGATCGCGGACTACGGCGGCGCGGTCGACGATCCCGCCGCGCTCTCGGCGCGCCTGTCGGCGACGCCCGGCGTGATCGACCACGGGCTCTTCGCCCCGGCGCTCGTCAGCGACGTGCTCGTCGGGCGCGGGGACGCCGTCGACGTGCTCCGCACCGGCGGCGCTCCCACGGCGCCGCGCCGATGAGACGCCTCTGGGCCCAACGCGCCATTCTCCGGTTGAGCGTGGATACCGCGCGAACGACCCGCTACCGTGTGGTGCGCATGCGACGGGTCCCCCTTCGTCTCCTCGGCGCGCTCGCCGCGCTGACCATGATCGTTGCGCTCGCTCCGGGCAGCGCCCTCGCGCGCTCCGGCGGCGCCACGTCGCAGAGCGAGCGTCCCGGCGTCACGTACACGACGTACCGCTACGGGCCGCTCCAGATCCAGCCCGGGCAGAACACGATCGACATCGACCTCAACGTCCAGCCGGGCAAGCTGCGCCCGGCCGTGCCCGGCTACATCGTCTCGTTCGAGCCGAACCTCACGTACCTCGACGGCAAGGTGCCGCGCGTCGACGTGCTGCACCTGCACCACGGGGTCTGGCTGATCAACTACCAGCCGGTGTTCGCCGCGGGCGAGGAGAAGACGAACGTCGACCTGCCGAAGGGGTTCGGGTTCGACTACAAGCCGAGCGACCGGTGGGCGATCAACTACATGATCCACAACCTCTTCCCGAACACGGCCAAGGTCTACCTGACCTACCGGATCGGCTTCGTGCCGGCGACGGCGCCGGCCGCGAAGCGGATGCGGGCGGTCCACACGGTGTGGATGGACGTCGAGGGCGGCAAGGCCTATCCCGTGTTCGACGTGCTGCGCACGAGCGGGAAGAACGGGCGCTTCATCTACCCGACGCAGCAGCCGGACGCCTACCGCGGCGGGACCGAGCTCAACAAGCGCGTGATCGACCGCGACGGCGTGCTCGTCTGGACCGCGGGGCATCTGCACCCCGGCGGTCTCTACACCGACCTGTGGCTCACGCGCGCCGGCAGGACGGTCCTGGTCTCGCGCTCGCGGGCGCGCTACTTCGAGCCGGCCGGCGCCGTGTCGTGGGACGTCGCGATGACGCGCACGCCGGCCAAATGGCGCGTCGCCGTGAAGCGGGGCGACACGCTCACGGTGACCGGCACCTACGACAGCTCGCGCGCGTCGTGGTACGAGTCGATGGCGATCATGCCGGTCGCGATGGCCGACGGCGGGGGCGGGGTCGACCCGTTCGCCACCAAGGGCATCGCGAAGCCCGGGCCGCTGACGCACGGCCACCTGCCCGAGAACCGCCACCACGGCGGCGAGGCGGCGGGCCTGCCCGACGCCGCGAAGCTGCGCAGCGTGACCCAGCCCGCGGGCGCGCCGGTGACGATCAAGAACTTCCTCTACGGGCTCGGCGACCTCAGCGCGGGCCCGACGGCCGGCATCCCGACCGTCGGCGCGGGGCAGTCGGTGCTGTTCCAGAACCTCGAGGGCGGCAACGTGGACGGCCAGCGCATCTACCACACGATCACGGCCTGCAAGTCGCCGTGCAACCGCGTCGCGGGGATCGCCTATCCGCTCGCCGACGCGCCGATCCAGTTCGACTCGGCCGAGCTCGGCTTCGGCTTCAAGAACTTCACGGCCGCCGCGAACCGCGACAGCTGGTCGACGCCGCCGAACCTGCCGGCCGGGACCTACACGTACTTCTGCCGGATCCACCCGTTCATGCGCGGGGCGTTCCGGGTCGCGCAGTAGCGTCGCCCGGCCGCCCGTCGCACACCGGTCCCGCGCGACTAGCATCGAGGGCGTGAGTCGCGCGCGGTCCCTCGACCTGCGCCACCGGCAGGGGCTCCTCGCGCTCCTGGCCGTGGCGCTCGCCTACGGGCTCGTCATGCAGTCGCTCGGCTGGGCGCAGACCTCCTACTACGCGCTCGTCAAGTCGCTTTCGGATGGCACCGCGCGGATCGACCAGTACCACTGGGAGACGCGCGACAAGGCCTGGTACGAAGGCCACTTCTACTCGGTCAAGGCACCGGGGCTGCCCTACCTCACGCTGCCGCTCTACGAGGCCCTGGACGCGGTCGGCGCGCCGCGGCTCGCGGCCGATGTCTCGGCGACCGCACGCCGCCACGGCGCCAGCCGCTGGGCGTACCGGGGCCTGCTCGTCCACCAGTACGGCAACGACCCGGTGCGCGCCGCGCGCGTCCGCCACCTGCTCGAGGGCCAGGCGCCGATGGTCTGGGCGCTCAGCCTGCTCGGGGTCGTCGCGCCGGCGCTCGCGCTGCTGCTGCTCGTCCGCTGGGCCGGGGAGCGCGTGGCGCGCGGCTACGGGACGGCCGCGGCGGTGGCGTTCGGGCTCGGCACGTTGATGCTGCCGTTCTCCACGATGCTCTTCTCGCACGTGCTGTCGGCGCTGCTCGGCTTCGGCGCGTTCGCGCTGCTGTGGCACGAGCGCGACGGCCCGCAGCGCCTGGGGCTGGTCGCGCTCGCCGGGCTGCTCGCCGGGCTCGCCGTCACCACGGAGTACCCGCTCGCGCTCGCGGGCGCCGTCGTCGGCCTGTACGCGATCGCGCGCCCGGGCGCGATCCGCCGCGGGCTCGTCTACGCGGGCGGCGCGCTCGCGGGCGTCGCGCCGCTGCTGGCCTACAACCGGTGGGCGTTCGGCTCGTTCACGCACACGTCGTACGCCGACGCGGTCGACCAGCAGGGCCTGACCGGTCACGCCACCCTCGGCCTCAACGACGCCGGCTTCTTCGGGATCTCGACGCCGAAGCTGCGCTTCGGGCTCGAGCTGCTGCTGGCGCCGCGGGGGCTGCTCGTGCTGTGTCCGGTGCTCGTCGCCGCGGGCGTCGGCGTCGTCCTGGCGCATCGGCGCGGGCTGCGCGCGGAGGCGCGCGTCATCGGCGCCGTCGCGCTGGTCTACCTCGTCTACAACGCGGGCTACTGGCTCCCGTTCGGCGGCGGCTCGCCGGGTCCGCGGTTCCTGATCCCGGTGCTGCCCTTCCTGGCCGTCGGGCTCGCGCCGGCCTTCCGGCGCTTCCCCGCGCTGACCGTCGCGCTCGCGGTGCCGTCGGTCATCTGGATGCTGGCGGCGACGGTCACGAAGCCGCTGATCGGCTCCGACCACACCGGCGTGTGGGCGCAGCTCGCGGGTCACGCGAGCTTCGAGCACACGGTCCTCAGCGCGGTCGGCGCCGGCAACGGCTGGCTCGCGCTCTCGCCGGTGCTGCTCGCGATCGCGACGTCGATCGCGCTCGCCGCGCGCGCCTCGCCGCGGCTCGGGCTGGCGCGCGACGCGCGCTGGGCGGCGCTCGCGGTCGTCGTCTGGGTGTGCGTGATCTGCCTCGCGCCGCTGCCGCTCGACCACCTCTCGCCGCTGGACCGCAACGGCAGCAGCCTGTGGCTGATCGGGCTGGGCGCGGCCGGCGCGCTCCTCACGCTCGGGATCGCCGTGCTGCGCGAGCGCCGGCGCCCCGCCGCGGCGACGCCGCTGATCGGCCTCGCCGCGTCGCCCGCGCTCAGCGACGAGCGAGCGCGAACAGCGCGACAGCGCCCCGGCGCTCGAGCCTGACCGGCAGCCCGGCCAGCGGCCGGCCGGCCCAGCCGGCGAACGGCGACCCCGGCGCGAGGTCGGTGTGGAGCACGACCGTGCGCACCCCGAGCGCCCGCAGCCGGGCGACCGAGCGGGCATCCGGGAAGGCGGCGACGGCGCGCGCGAGCGCCGTGAACGAACGCGGCACGAAGCTGCCGCGGCCGTTGACGAGCCGCGGGAACGCGTCGGTCGACCACAGCAGGTAGCGGCGGTTGTCGAAGGCGCCGAGCGGGAGGTGCAGCTGCGGCGCCGGCGCCCCGCGCTGGCCCGCCGGCGCGGCCGGCACCGTCGGCTGCGCCGGCCCGGCGATCGCGCCCGCGCCGCTGACGCCGACGCGGAAGCCCGAGCCCTCGAGCGCCACGACGAGGACGAGCAGCGCCCCGAGCGCCGGCACCGGCCAGCCGGCGCCCCCGCGGCGCGCGCGCAGCGCGGCGAGCAGCCGCTGCGCGCCGAATGCGGCGAGCAGGGCCAGTCCGAGCGTGATCAGCGTCATCAGCCGGCCCGGCACGCGGATCGCCTGCCACCCCGGCGCGATCGCGTACAGCCAGCGGTAGGGGTAGAGCCACTCGCCCCACGACTGCTTGAAGCCGAGCGCGAGCACGCAGAGGACCAGGATCCCGATCCCGAGGCCGCGCCGCAGCGGGCGCGGCGCGGCGCGGGCGCCCAGCCCGGCGAGCGCGAGCGCGAGGATCGCGAGCCCGGGGAAGAGCGTCTGCTCGGGCACGAAGGGGAGGCTGTGGCGCAGCCCGGCGGTGGCCGAGCCCCACGCGAGGCTCTCGCCCGAGGCGACCGCGAACATCTTCAGCGGCCCCGAGAAGGACGCGACGTCCGCCGCGGTCCGGCGCGCCTCGGGGTGGTCGTGCAGCACCTGGAGGTAGGGGAGGGCGAGCAGCGCGGCGACGAGCAGGAAGCAGACGGCGCCCGCCGCGGTCGCGCGCGCCACGGGCCGCGGCGGCGACGGGCGGCCGCGCCGCCACCACCCGACCGTCGCGATCGCCGCGAGCGCCGCGAGCAGGTAGGCGAGCTGGAGCCCGAGCGTGAAGCCGAGCGCGAGCTGCCACGCGGCGACGAGCCAGCCGGCGAGCACCAGCCCCGGTCGTTCGCGGCGGTGGCCGCGCACGAGCAGGAAGAGGGCGAGCGGGATGCCGCCGCTCGAGATCACGTGCATGTGCCCGTCCTGCTCGAGCCGCCAGGGCGCGTAGGCGAACGCCGCGCCGGCGACCGTCGCGCCCGCCCGCCCCGCGCTCAGCTCGCGCGCGAGCAGGTACGCGCCGGCGAAGCAGAGCGCGTAGGCGAGCAGGAACAAGACGTCGTAGCGGGCGACCGCCGCACGGGGCCCGGAGCCGATCGTGCCCGCCGGCGCGTAGCCGACGAGCGCGTCGGAGAACGCGAGGCTGTTGCGCAGCGGCCAGAACATGTTCGACTGGAAGTAGTCGAGCGGCTGGTGCAGCAGCGCGTGGCCGCCCCAGGCGATCTGCCAGGCCTGCGTCAGCGGATCGCCGAGGTCCTTGGGGATGTCGCGCCCGAGGTGCAGCGGCAGCGGCCAGTGGAGCACGAGCGACAGCAGGCACGCGGCGGCGACGAGCGCCGCGAGCTCACGTCGCCCCAGCGTCGGCGAGCCGCCCGCGTCGCGGCGACTCCCGGGCTCCACGTCGGGCTCGATCGTCGGCGCGCGGCTCACCGCGCTGAGGCTAGACCGTCCGGCGCCGCCGGCGCCGCCGGCGCCGCCGCGCCGCGGCCGGGCCGGGCAGCTGCGATCATCGCCGGCGTGTCCGTCGCCGAAGACATCGAGCGGCTGCTCGCCGACGAGCAGTTCGGCGTGCTCGGCGCCCACCTCGAAGGTCGCATCCACCTCACGACGCTGCTGTTCGCCCACACCGACGCCCTCGAGATCGTCTGGCTCGCGCGCCCGGAGACGCGGCACGCTCGCGCCGTCGCGGCCGACCCCATGGCGAGCTTCCAGGTCGACAGCCGCCACGTCGTCGCCGTCGAAGGGCCGGATGCGTTCCGACGCGCGCAGCTGTGGGGCGAGGCGCGGGTCGTGCCGGTCGACTCGGCCTGGGGCGAGGCGCAGTTCGCCAAGCACCCGGGCACGCGGGCGATGCTGGACCTCGGCGCGGAGCTGTATGCGCTCACCCCGACCGGTGGGCGCTTCGCGGTGGGCATGAACCCCTCGAGCGAGGTCGCGCTGTGACCAAGCTCGCGAGCGGCGACGCGTTCCCGGCGATCACGGTCGACTCGGTCGACGGTCCCGTCGACCTCGGCGACCGCTGGCGCAACGGGCCCCTGGTCGTGGCGTTCATGCGCCACTTCGGCTGACCGTTCTGCCGTGAGCACCTGGTCCAGTTGGACCGGGCCCGGGAGGAGATCCATGCCGCGGGCGGCTCGATCGTCGCCGTGTTCCAGTACCGCGCGCAGCCGACGCGCAACTTCTGCCGCCAGCGGGAGGTCGACGTCGAGTGCCTCGGCGACCCCGACCGCGCGGGCTACCACGCCGTCGGGCTCGAGCGGGGCTCCCTGAAGGAGTACGCCGGCCCCCAGCTCGCGAAGGGCTTCCTCCGCGCCGCGCTCAAGGGCGCGGCCGTCGGGGACCCGGAGGGCGGCGACGTCGCCCAGCGCCCGGGAACCTTCGTCGTCGGCTCCGACGGGCGCGTGCTGCTCGCCCACTACAACCGCGACTCGGCCGACAACCCGCCGATGGACGTGGTGCTCGAGGCCGTGCGCCGCGG
>DAIOGP010000006.1:9631-15397 GCA_036745135.1 Solirubrobacteraceae bacterium | reverse complement strand
AAGCGGTCTGGTCGCGCGACGGCGACCGCTGGATCCCGGCGCCGGCGGCGCGCGGCCCCTGGGATCCGGGTCAGGCGCACGGCGGCGCGCCCGCCGGACTGCTCGCCCGGGCGGCCGAGCAGGCGGAGGGCGGGGAGGGCCTGGCGGTCGTGCGGCTCGCCTACGACTTCCTCGCCGCGGTACCGGTCGCGCCGGCGGCGGTCGAGGCCCGGGTCCTCAAGGGCGGGCGGCGGTTCCAGCTCGTCGAGGCGACGCTCGCGGGAGAGGACGGGCGCGTCGTGTGCCGGATGCGCGCGATCCGCCTGCGCCGCTCGGGCGGCGGCGAGGAGGGCGGCGGGCCCGGACCGGCGCCGCCGCCGCTGGAGCTCGAGGGACCCGCACATGCCCCGCTGGACGCCGGCGCGCCGGGCCAGGACGGCTTCTACCCGACGGTCATGGAGATCCGCCGCTCGACCGGGGACGTCGGGTCCGGGCGCATGGCGGCGTGGTTTCGCCTGCGTCGCGCGCTCGTGGCCGGCGAGGAGCCCTCGCCCGTGCAACGCGCGGTCATGGCGGCCGACTTCGCCAACGGCCTGAGCTGGATCCTGCCGTTCGAGGACTGGATCTTCGTGAACACAGATCTCACCGTGCATCTGCACCGCCCGCCCGAGGGCGAGTGGGTCGGCCTCGACGCGCGGACCGACATCGGCGCCGACGGCGCGGGCGTCGCGACCGCGACGCTGTTCGACCGCCGCGGGCGCGTGGGCGTCGCCACGCAGGCGCTGTTCCTCGAGCGTCGCTGACGCCGGCGCGCCGCCCGTCAGGGCGTGAACTTGATCGTGATGACGTCGCCGTCCTGCATCACGTAGTCGCGCCCCTCGAGCCGCAGCGTCCCGCGATCGCGTGCGCCGGCGTAGCCGCCGGCGTCGACGAGCGCCTCCCAGCCGATCACCTCCGCGCGCACGAAGCCGCGCTGGATGTCCGAGTGGATCGCGCCGGCCGCGTCGAACGCGGTCGACCCGGCGCGCAGGTGCCACGACTGCGCCGGCTTGTCCTCGCCCGCGGTGAAGAACGCGATCTGCTCGAGCAGCGCGAACGCGCCGCGCACGACGCGCTGCAGCCCGGGCTCGCCGGCGCCGAGCTCGACGCGCATGGTCGCGGCCTCCTCGTGCTCGAGCTCCGACAGCTCGGCCTCGATGCGCGCCGAGACGGCGACCGCGCCCGCCCCCTCGGCGGCAGCGTGCGCCGCGATCGCCGCCGGCACCGCCTCCTCCCCCTCGCCGACGTTGGCCACGAACAGCACGGGCTTGCCGGTCAGCGCGCTGAGGTTGCGCAGCGCGGCGGGCGCGGCGTCCGGCACCGGGACGGTGCGCGCCGGCCGCCCGGCCTGGAGCGCCGCGACGACGTCCCGCAGCCAGGCCTCCTCGGCGATCGCCTCGCGGTCACCGCCGCGCGCCTGGCGCGCCACCCGGTCGAGGCGGCGCTCGGCCTGCTCGAGGTCGGCGTAGACGAGCTCGGTCTCGATCGTCGCGACGTCGGCGAGCGGATCGACGCGGCCTTCCGGATGGATCACGTTGTCGTCCTCGTGGCAGCGCACGACGTGGATGACCGCGTCGGTCTCACGGATGTTCGCGAGGAACTGGTTGCCCAGGCCTTCCCCCCGGTGCGCGCCGGCGACGAGCCCGGCGATGTCGTGGAACGCGATCGTGTCGTAGACGACCTCGGAGGCGCCGACCGTCTCGGCGACGCGGTCGAGGCGCTCGTCGACCACCGGCACGATCGCGACGTTCGGCTCGATCGTCGTGAACGGGTAGTTGGCGGCCTCGGCGCCGGCGCGCGTGAGCGCGTTGAAGAGCGAGCTCTTGCCCGCGTTGGGCATGCCGACGATGCCGACCTTCATCGCGCCGCACTGCCCACGGCGGTGCCGAGCAGCGCTCCCGCGAGCACGTCCGAGGGGTAGTGGACGCCGAGGTAGAGGCGCGAGAGCGCGAGCGCCGTGGCGAGCAGCCCCAGCGGCGCGGCCGGGATCAGCGCGCCGAATGCGCGCGCCGCCGCGAACGACGTCGACGCGTGCGCGCTCGGGAAGCTGAGCCGCGTCGCGGTCGGGATCAGCGGCGGCAGGTCCGCGAGCTCGGGCCTTCGGCGGCGAACCACGAGCTTGAGCGCGGTGTTGAGCCCGTAGGTGGCCGCGACGGCGAGCGTGGCGCGGCGCCAGCGCGCGCGGCGGGACCGGTCGGCGAGCCATCCTGCGCCGCCGATCGCGTACCACAGGGCGCCATGCTCGCCGAGCGCCGAGAAGCGGCGCGCGGCCGCCTCGGCCGCGGGCGTGTGGCCGACCGTCCGCGCGAGCCGCAGCAGCGCGAGCTCGGCCGCGGCCGGGTTTGCGGCGCTCACGTCGGGCAGCGCCTCAGAAGCCGACGCGGTGCTCGTCGGACTCGACGCGCACGTAGGCGACCCGACTCAGGTCCATCGAGATGTCGGCGCCGTCGGCGTCCATCAGCTCGTGCCAGCCGCCGTTGGGCAGCAGGCCCTGGAGCCGCTTGAGCACCTTCGGCTCGACCCGGGCGGCGAGCACGCCGCCCCCGTGGAAGCCGACGGTGATGCGCTTGGGCTTCTCGTCCGCCATGGTCAGTGTCCCTTCGCCGGTTGAACGATCTCGGTGAGCACGCCGCCGGTCGCGCTCGGATGCAGGAAGGCCACGCGCGAGTCGCGGATGCCGACGCGCGGCGTCTCGTCGATCAGCCGCAGGCCGGCGGCGCGCAGCGCTGCGAGCGCGGCCGCGACGTCGTCGACCGCGTAGGCCACGTGGTGCAGGCCGGGGCCGCGGCTCGTGAGGAACCTGCCCACGGGCGTGTCGGGCCCCAGGGGCGAGAGCAGCTCGACGTGGCTCTCGCCGACGTCGAGCAGCGCCGCCTCGACGCCCTGCTCGGCGACCGTCTCGCGATGCACCAGCACCAGCCCGAAGGCGTCGCGATAGAGGGGGAGGGCGGCGTCGAGGTCGGCGACCGCGACGCCGATGTGATCAAGGCGGCCGAACATGCGGCCGCGAGTCTACCCGTGCGCCGGGCGCGCTCAGGCGGCGGGCGAGCCGGGCGGCGGCGCCTGGGCGGCGGCGATCCCGCTCGCGATCCCGCGGCGGTCCGAGAGCCGCGGCACTCCGGCCATGATGCGCTCGATCTCGGCCCGCTCGAGCACCTCGTTGGCGAGCAGCGAGCTCGCGAGCTCGTGCAGCTTGTCGACGTGGTCGGTGATCAGGCGCTCGGCGCGGCGGTAGGCGTCGTCGGCCAGGTGCTGCTGCTCCTCGTCGCGCAGCTGGCGCGTCTTGTCGGACACGGCCCCGCCCTCGGCAGCGACCTGGCGCGAGGCGATGCTGCTGCCCATCGCGTAGTCGTGCACCATCGCGCGGCTGATGTCCGCGACGCGCTTGAGGTCGTCCGAGGCGCCGGTGGTGATCGCGCCGAAGATCAGCGACTCGGCGACGCGGCCGCCGAGCAGCATCGTCATGAAGTCGATCAGCTCGTCGCGCGTCTTGAGGTAGCGGTCCTCGGCGGGCAGGTTCAGCGTGTAGCCGAGCGCGCGCCCGCGGGGCACGATCGAGATCTTGTGCACCTGGTCGACCGAGATCAGCAGCTCGGCGCAAAGCGCATGGCCGGCCTCGTGGTAGGCGACGACGTGCTTCTCGTGCGGGCTCAGGGTGCGGCTCGACTGCATCCCGGCGACGACCCGCTCGAGCGCGGCGTCGAAGTCGCGCATCGCGATCCGGTCCGAGCGACGGCGCGCGGCGTGGATCGCGGCCTCGTTGGCGATGTTCGCCAGGTCCGCGCCGCTCAGGCCGGCGGTCTGCTGGGCGATCATGCCGAGGTCGACCTTGCCGAGCGGCTTGTTGCGGGTGTGCACGCCGAGGATCGCCTCGCGGCCCTTCACGTCGGGCGGCGAGACGAGGATCTGGCGGTCGAAGCGCCCCGGGCGCAGCAGCGCCGGGTCGAGCTTCTCGAGCAGGTTCGAGGCCGCCATCACGACGACCTGGTCGGAGCTGCCGAAGCCGTCGAGCTCGACGAGCAGCTGGTTGAGCGTCTGGTCGCGCTCGCCCGTGATGTCGGAGCCGCGCACGCCGCCGACCGCGTCGAGCTCGTCGATGAAGATGATCGCCGGCGCATTCTCGCGGGCGATCTTGAACAGGCGGCGGATGCGCGCCGCGCCGAGGCCCGCGAACATCTCGACGAACGCCGCCGCGGACTGCGCGTAGAAGGTCGCGCCCGACTCGTGCGCGACGGCCTTGGCGAGCAGCGTCTTGCCGGTGCCCGGCGGGCCGTGCAGGAGGATGCCCTGCGGGACCCGCGCGCCGAGCTTCTTGAAGCGCACGGGGTCGCGCAGGAACTCGACGACCTCGCTGAGCTCGGCCTTGGCCTCCTCGGCGCCGGCGATGTCGTCCCAGCGCGTCGACTGCCCGGAGTCCGGCTTGATCTCCTGCGGCTTGGTCCGCGGCATCATGCTGACCGTCCGCCAGACCAGGAAGACGATCAGCGACATGAGCACGATCGGCGCCCACGTGGTCATGTAGTAGGCGAACTGGTCGTAGGTCAGCGCGAACGGCATCGAGGGCCCTATCGGTCGGCGAGGGCGAAAACTGGACCCGCGCGAGCGATCTGCGCGGGCGCAGCGATTCTAGGTGCGACGGGCCGCCGCGCCAATCGGTGGGCGGCCGCTTGCGGTCGCGCCGGAAAGCGGGAACTCGGCGGCGCCAACGGCGCGGAAGATCTCGGACAGCGCGGCGGCGCCCCCGGCCCGCCGGAAAGCGGCTACTCGACGACGCCTTCGGCGCGGAGGATCTCGGCCAGCGCGGCGCGACCGACCTCGAGCTGGCGCGCGTCGGGCTCGCGCGTCCCCACCGCGCGCTGGAGCGCGAAGCCGGGGCGGCGCAGCGTGCGCGCGAGCCGCGTGTCGGCGTGCCGCTCGGACCAGGCGAAGACCTCGACCGCGGCGGCCATCGAGCCGACGGCGAGCGCGCCCGTGGCCAGCGGCCCCGGACGCTCGACCGCGCGGCGCAGCAGCGCGGCGCCCGCGACGTTCGACGCGAGCAGCGGCGCGACGAGGTGCGAGCCGCAGCGCTCGTGCTCCTTCGCGGCGTCCGCAGCGTCCGCGTCGCCGTGCTCGTAGGCGGCGATCGCCTTGTGCTCGACGCCGTGGTAGGCCGCGAGCTCGCCGGAGCGCAGCGCCAGCAGCGCCGGGGCGAGCGAGAGCGCGCCGACCGCGGCCTCGCCCAGCACGCCAGGCGCGGCGCGGCGCACAGCCGCGCCGGCGACGCTCGTGCCCAGCGCCGCGCCGACGATCGCCGGGCTCTGGAACGGCAGCTCGGCCTCGGGCAGCGCGCGCTTGACGAGCGGGATCACGGCCATCGCCTCGGCGAGCTTGACGACGCCGCGCAGCCCCGGGATCCCCTCGGTGGCGCGGACGCGCGGCTTGCGCCCCGAGGCCACGCGCAGCTCGCCGCCCGGCGCGCGGATCGCGGCGGCCCAGTGCGTCGGGCCGTGCACGAGCAGGCCGTTGCGCAACGCCATGCCGCCGAGCCGCAACCGCAGTGGAGGCGTGCCGCTCATCCGAGCAGCCGCTCCGGCAGCTCCGCGTAGAAGCCTGCGGCGACGCCGAGGTCGCGCACGTCGATGCGCTCGTCCGCGCCGTGAACGAGCGGCGCCGTCTCGAACATCGTCATGTGCGTCTGCGGGAAGAAGCCGTAGGCGACGCACTCGGGGAACGCCGCCCGGAACCAGCGCGAGTCGGTGAAGCCGG
>DAIOGP010000006.1:3025-9531 GCA_036745135.1 Solirubrobacteraceae bacterium | reverse complement strand
GGGATGACGTTCGCCTTGTCGGACGCGCGGATCCGGGTCGGCGCGAACGTGACGCCGAGCATCGGCTGGAGCAGGACGGCGAGGCGCGGGTCCGCCGCGTGGACCTGGGCCAGCGCCGTCGTCGCGTCGGCGCCGTCCTGGCCGATCGCGTCGAGGAACGCCCGCGCGACGTCGGTCATCACGGGCGCGGGCTGCCGCGCGCCGAGCCGCTCGAGCAGCGGCGCCATCTTGAGCAGCGCGTTGTCGCCCATGCCCGGGATCGATGCGTGGCCGGCGACGCCGTCCGTCGTCAGCGTGAAGCGGAAGACGCCCTTCTCGGCGCAGCAGATCCCGTAGTGCCGCCGGCCGCCGTACTCGAACACCTCGCCCCCGCCCTCGTTGACGAGCAGGTCGCAGCGCACCTCGTCCGGATACTGCTCGACGAGCCAGCGGGCGCCGCAATCGCCTCCGGCCTCCTCGTCGGTGACGCAGACGAGCATCAGGTCGCCGTGCGCCGGGCGCCAGCCGCGGCGCGCGAGCGACGCGACGCCGACGGCTTCCGCGGCGACCTGCGACTTCATGTCGAGCGCGCCCCGGCCCCAGACGCAGCCGTCGGCCAGGTCGCCCGACCACGGGTCGTGGGACCACTCCTCGGCGCGCGCGAGCACCGTGTCCATGTGCCCCAGGTAGCAGAGCGTCGGTCCGTCGCCGCGGCCGCGCAGGCGCGCGACGAGGTTCGGCCGCGCCGGCTCGGCGGCAAGCAGCCGGCACTCGAGACCCGCCTCGGCGAGGTACGCGCCGAGGTGCTCCTGGGCCGCGCGCTCGTTCCCGGGCGGGTTCACCGTGTCGAAGCGGATCAACCGCTGCAGCAGCTCGGTCGTCTCGCGCTGGAGCTCGTCGCGCATCGAACCGGATGCTACGCCTGCGGCTCGTCGGGGCGTCGGGCGCCGACGCGGCCGGGACTCCCGCGGCGCGCGCGATACTTCGCGGCGATGGACCAGCTGTTCGAGACCAGCGACGCCCCGCACGGCCGCACCTCGGTCCCGCACGACGCCCAGCCGCTTGCCGTGCGCATGCGCCCGAGCTCGCTCGCGGACGTCGTCGGCCAGGCGCACCTGCTGGCGCACGGCTCGACGCTGCGCGCGGCGCTCGAGGGCGGACGGGCGCATTCGATGATCCTCTACGGGCCGCCCGGCACGGGCAAGACGACGCTCGCGCGCCTGCTGGCGAGCGCCGGCGCCCACGCCTTCGAGGAGGAGAGCGCCGTCAACGCCGGCCGCGCCGAGGTGCGCGCCGTGATCGAGCGCGCCGAGCACCGCCGCCGCAGCCGCGCCGAGGGGACGGTCTTCTTCCTCGACGAGATCCACCGCTTCAACAAGGCCCAGCAGGACGCGCTGCTCCCGGCCGTCGAGGAGGGCCTGATCACGCTCGTCGGGGCGACCACCGAGAACCCGTACTTCGAGGTCAACGCGGCGCTCCTGTCGCGGACGCGGATCTACGAGCTGCGACCGCTGAGCGGCGAGGAGGTCGCCGAGCTGCTGCGCCGCGCGCTCGCCCGCGGCGAGTGCGGCGGGATCGAGGTCGACGACGACGCGCTGCAGTTCCTCGCCGGTCGCGCCGGCGGCGACGCGCGCGCCGCGCTCGGCGCGCTCGAGCTGGCGAGCACGACCGCCGCCGAGGCCGGGACCAACCGCGTCACGCTCGAGCTGGCGCAGGACGCGCTGCAGCGCCGCGCGCTGCGCTACGACAAGGGCGGCGACCAGCACTACGACTACGCGTCGGCCTGGATCAAGGCGACGCGCGGCTCGGACCCCGACGCGTCGCTGTACTACCTGGCGGCGATGCTCGAGGGCGGCGAGGACGCGCGCTTCATCGTGCGGCGCATGGTGATCCTCGCGTCCGAGGACATCGGCAACGCCGATCCCCAGGCGCTCGCCGTCGCGATCGCCGCGGCGCACGCGATCGACCACGTCGGCATGCCCGAGGGTCATTACGCGCTGGCCCAGGCCGCCGTCTACCTCGCGCTGGCCCCGAAGTCGAACGCGGCCGGCGTCGCGCTCCACCGCGCACGCGCGCACGTGCGCGAGCGCGGCGCCGAGCCACCGCCCGACTACCTGCGCTCGGCCGCCTACCCGGGCGCCCGGGCGCTCGGCCGCGGCGAGGGCTACGACTCACCGCACGGCCACGCCGACGGCGTCTCCCCGCAGGACCTCCTCCCGGCCGCCCTCTCGCTCGAGGGCGCGCGCTTCTACACGCCGGGCGCCGCCGAAGCAGAGCTCGCCAAGCGGCTCGAGGAGATCAGGAGGGCGCGGGGGTTGGGAAGTAGCTGAGGCGCCGGTTCGTTGGCGGTGGCCGAGTTGAGTTGACAGTTGAGCGAGGGTTCGGCCGAGGTGGAACTACCAGTTGGCAGTTGGCAGCGGGCAGTTGAGCGTGGGATCGGCCGAGGTGAGCTACCGGTTGGCGGTTGAGCGAGGGACCCGCCGAGGTGGAGCTTCCGGTTGACAGTTGACAGTTGAGCGAGGGATCGGCCGGCGCCGGGGCTCACGAGCAGCGCAGCCCAACCTCGCCCCGAGCACCCCAGCCCCGAGCGGGGTCTCTGTCAACTGTCAACTGTCAACCCGATCTCACCCGCCACCACCGCTTACCTCAACACCGCCCGATACACGCTCGCCGTTTCCGTGACCACGCGCTCGATCGAGAAGCGCTCGGCGTGGCGGGCGCGTGATGCCGCGGCCATGCGCTCGCGGCGCGGCGCGTCGGTGAGCAGCTCGACGACCGCGTTCGCGATCGCCTCCGGATCGTGGGGCGGGACGAGCACCCCGGTCTCGGCCGTGATCGCCTCGGCCGTGCCGCCGACCCGCGTGACCACCTGCGGCACGCCGCACGCGAGCGCCTCGAGCACGCCGATCGGCATCGCCTCCCACGCCGAGGGCAACACGAACACGTCGAGGGCGCGCAGGTAGGTCGACATCGGGGCGTCGAACGCCACGAAGGCGAAGCGCTCCTCGCGGTCGAGCTCGAGCGCCGCGGCGCGCGCGTAGAGCTGCGGCTTGAGCGGTCCCTCGCCGACGACCGCCGCGCGCGCCTGCGGCACGCGCTCGAGGATGCGCGGGATCGCGTCGAGGAACACGTCGACGCGCTTCTGCTCGCGCAGCGCGTTGACCGTCGCGACGAGCGGCCCGCCGGCACGCAGCGCGCTCAGCGTCGCATCGGGCACGCTCGTCGGATCGCAGGGCTCCGAGCCGTTGAAGACCACGTGGAGCCGCTCGGGGGGAGCGAGCCCGTGCTCGAGCGCGATCCGGCGCTCGTCCTCGCACACGCACAGGTAAGCGGCGGTGGTGGGGGCGAGCGCGCGCTCGACGGCCGTCGCCACGCGCCGCCGGTTGGCCGAGAAGTCGCCGATGAACGAGAAGCAGTGCGGCGAGTAGACCGCCGGCACCCCGGCGATGCGTGCGGCGAGGCGGCCGAGCGCCCCGGCCTTCGCCGAGTGGCAGTGCACGAGGTCGAAGCGACCGCTGCGGAGCAGGCGCACGATGCCCGACAGGGCGAGCGCGTCATCGAGCCAGTTCCGGTAGCCGGGCCGCAGCGCGAGCCGGTGGTAGGCGATCCCGCCGGCCTCGACGGCGGCGAACGCGCGTGACCGCCGCGGGCCGGCGAGCTCGACCTCGAAGCCCTCGCCGCGCATCCCGAGCGCGAGGTGCGCGACGTTCTCCGCCGTCCCGCCACCGGGGGGCTCGCAGACGAGGAGGACGCGCGGCATCGCGCGGCATCGTAGAGGCGACCGACCGCGGGGGCCGGCCCGGCGACCGGCCGCTCAGTCGCCGGCGAGCACTTCGGCGTAGAGATCCGCCGTCTCGCCGACCATGCGCTCGATCGAAAAGCGCTCGGCGTGCCGGGCGCGCGAGCCCGCGGCGAGCCGCGCGCGCCGCTCCGGGTCCGACAGCAGCGCCACGAGCGCCTCGACGAGCGCGTCGACATCGCGCGGCGGCACGAGGACCCCCGTCTCCGGGCCGACGGCCTCGCCGGTCCCCTCGACGTCGGTCGCGATCTGCGGGACCCCGCAGGCAAGGGCCTCGAGCACCGCGATCGGCATCGCCTCCCAGGCCGAGGGCAGCACGAACACGTCGAGCGCGCGCAGGTAGCGCGCCGGCGGCGACTCGAAGGGCAGGAACGCGAAGC
The DNA here is from genome assembly GCA_036745135.1 of Solirubrobacteraceae bacterium. Taxonomy (GTDB): domain Bacteria; phylum Actinomycetota; class Thermoleophilia; order Solirubrobacterales; family Solirubrobacteraceae; genus DAIOGP01. The sequence goes on along the minus strand of DAIOGP010000006.1, from coordinate 5,373 downwards.
GGGGCTCGCGGTCGAGCCCGAGCGCGGCGGCCCGCTCGAGCAGCGGCTCGCGCAGCGGCCCGTTCCCGACGACCGCGATCCGCGCGTCGGGCACGCGGGCGAGGACGCGCGGGGTGGCGTCGAGCAGGAGGTCGATTCGCTTCTGCTCGCGCAGCACGGCGATCGCCGCCGCGAGCGGCCCGTCGCCGCGCAGCTCGAGCAGCGCGGCGTCGGCCGCGACGTCGCCCGCGCATGGCTCGGTGCCGTAGTAGATCCGCCGCAGTCGCGCCTCGGGCGCGACGCGCTGCTCGAGCGCGCGCCCGCGCTCGGCGTCGCAGGCGCAGACGATCGCGGCCGTCCGCCGGCCGAGCGCGCGCTCGACCGCGATCGCGAACGCCCGCCGACCGCGCGACACGTCGCCGACGAAGCCGAAGCAGTGCGGCGTGTAGAGCGCTGGCACGCGCGTCGCCCGGGCTGCCAGGCGGCCCAGGACACCGGCCTTGGCCGAATGGCAGTGGACGAGGTCGAAGCGACCGCGACGCACGAGCCCGATCAGCGCCCACAGCGCCGCTGCGTCGCGCCACGGCCGGCCATAGCCGCGTCGCAGCGCGACGCGGTGGATCGGGATCCCCTCGGAATCGAGTCGCGCCCACGGGGTCGCCTGCTCGGGACCCGCGACCTCGACCTCGTGCCCGGCACGGGCGAGCCCGGCCGCGAGCTGGGCGACGTGCTCGGCCACGCCGCCGTCGGGTGGCTCGAAGACCAGCAGCACGCGCGCCATCGCCGTCGATCCTAGGTCCGCCGTCGGATGCGCGGGCCGCCGAGCGTTGACGGCGCCGGCGCGCGCATGGACAATCGCCGCGACCCTCGAAGGGAGGCCGGATGGAGTCCTCGACGCCCAGCCACGTCCTCGTCGTCGCGAACCGCACCGCCGCGACGCCCGCCCTGCTCGACGCGGTCCGCGCCCGTGCGGCCCGGGGACCGTGCCGCTTCACGCTGCTCCTGCCGACGATCGTGCACGGCCTGCACCGCGTGATCGATCCCCAGGACCAGTCCCCGGACGAGGCGCGCCAGGTGCTCGAGCTGGCGCTGCCGCTGCTCGAGGAGGCCGCGGGCGGCCCGGTGGAGGGGCTGCTCGGCGATCCGGAGCCGCTCGCCGCGATCGAGGACGCCGTCAACCTCCACGACATCGACGAGATCATCCTGTCGACCCTGCCGACGCACGTGTCGCGCTGGCTGCACCTCGACCTCCCCCGCAAGGTGGGCGGGCTCGGGCTGCCGCTGACCGTCGTCACCGCGAAGTCGCGCGAGGAGGCCGCGCCCGCGGCGCCGCCGGCCGAGCCGCGCTGAGCGCCGCGGCCCCGCCGGGCGTCGAGCGGGCCGCCCCGGAGCGCGCCGCAGCCCAGCTACCGGGTGCCCGGGCGCAGCCGCCGAGCCGTCTGCGCGGCGAGCAGCCGCAGGTGCATGCGGCCGCGGCCGAGCTCGGCGCGGCGAATGGCGCTCCGGGGCAGCGGCGCCCGCTGACCGCGGATGCGGTCGCGGTCGCGCCACGCGTCGGCGATCCCGCCGGCCCAGGCGCGCACGGCGCCGCGGTAGGCGCATTCGACGAGGTCGAACGCGAGGTACGCGGGGATCCGGCGCGCCGCGAGCCCGGCGGGGAAGCGCATCCAGAAGTACCACAGCTGGTTGCGCACGCGCAGGCGCAGCACGCGATCCATGCCGTGGCGCCCCGCGGGGGCCTTGCGGTGGTCGAACGGCGCGTCGGGCAGGTAGCGGACGTCCCAGCCGGCGCCGATCAGGCGCGTGGACAGGTCGACCTCGCTGACGGTGAAGAAGTAGGGCGCGAAGAAGCCGCCGACCTCGAGATAGGCGGTGCGCCGGATCAGCACGCCGCCCTCGGGGAAGAAGAACGTCGGGAAGCCCTCCTCGGGCGCGAGGCCGCGCGCTCCCACGCGCAGGAACCAGTCGAAGCCGCCGACCTCGGTCGTCTGCGTGACCTCGCCCGCGGGCGTGACGTCGCGGACGAACCCGGCGAGCGCGCCGAGGCGCGGATCGAGCGCGAAGCGCTCGCGCATGCGCTCGATCGTGCCCGGCAGCGGGTAGGAGTCGTCGTCGAGGTGCAGCAGCAGCTCGCCGCGCGCCTGCTCGGCGGCGAGGTTGCGCGCCGCGATGCCGATGTCGCCGCCGGGGTCGACGACGCGCACGTCGCGCCCGTGCGCCCGTGCCGCCGCGATCACCTCCGGGTCGCCGCTCGTGGCGACGATCGTCTCGAGCACGGGGAGCTCGGCCAGCTTCTCGAGCACCACCGCCAGCTCATCCGGCCGCCGGTGCGCGAGCACGATGGCGGTGACCGTCGGCGGTGGCACGGG
>DAIOGP010000006.1:0-2925 GCA_036745135.1 Solirubrobacteraceae bacterium | reverse complement strand
AGGACGAGCACCGGCTGTTCGTGCGCCCGCGCGACCTCGACCGGCAGCTCACGACGCTGCGCCGCTGGGGCTACGAGCTCGTCACCTTCGGGGCGTGGGCGGAGCTCGTCGCTGCGGACGCCGCGGCCGGCCACGCGACCCTGACGTTCGACGACGGCTACGCCGACAATCTCCACGCGCTCGTCCCCGTGCTGCGCGCGCACGGCGCGACGGCCACGGTGTTCGTCGTCTCGAGCTGGCTCGGCGAGCCGCACCCGGTGACGCCGTGGACGCCGATCCTCAGCGCCGACGAGCTGCGCCGGCTGCACGCCGCGGGCGTCGAGGTCGGCGGGCACACGGCCACGCACCCCGACCTGGTCACGCTCGCCGCGGAGGCGCAGCAGGCGGAGCTCGAGCGCGGCCGGCGCGAGCTCGAGGCGGTGCTCGACGCGCCGGTCCGCGTGGCCGCCTACCCCTACGGGCACGCGGACGCGACCACGCGGGCGGCGTGCCGCGACGCGGGCTTCGTGGCGGCTTGCCGCGCGAGCGCCGAGGGCTCCCTGAGCGACCCCTTCGACCTGCCGCGCCAGGACATGGACAACCGCTGCTCGGCGCTCGGGCTGTGGCTCAAGCGAGACGACCGCTACGAGCCGCTCGCGCAGACGCTGCCGGGCCGGATCATCCGGCGCCTGCGCCGCGAGACGCTCGCGCGGGCCGGGCAATGAGGCTGCGCCGCCGGCCCGTCGTGCTCGCCTACCACGGCGTCGATCACGTCGCGCCGGAGGCGGACCCGAACCGGCTCGTGGTGACTCCGGAGCGGCTGGAGGCGCACGTGCGCCTGCTGCAGCGCCGCGGCTACCGCTTCCACACGGCCGGCGAGCTGCTCGAGCGCTGGGGCGGCGCCGAGCCGCCGCCGGGCACCGCGGTGCTGACGTTCGACGACGGCTTCCGGGACTGGCTGGAGATCGTGGCGCCGCTGCTCGAGCGCCTGGGAGTGCGCGCGAGCTTCTACGTCTGCCCGGATTGGTGGGGCGGGCAGCACGCCGCCGTGGCGGGCGCCGCCGGGCGGCTGCTCACGGCCGCAGAGGCGCGCATGCTGCACGACCGCGGCATGGAGCTGGGCTCGCATACGCTCACCCATCCGGACCTGCGCGCGCTGGGGGATGCGGCGCTCGCGCATGAGCTCGTCGCGTCGCGCGAGGCGATCGAGGCGCTTACGGGCACGCCGTGCCGCACGCTCGCCTACCCGTTCGGGCTCTTCTACGAGCGCGTCGAGCGCGCCGCGGCGGCGGCCGGCTACGCGCTCGCGTTCGACTGGCTGCCGGGCCCGTGGCGCGCGCTCGCCGCGCCGCGCCTGCCCGCCCCGCCGCGCCACGGCGCGGGTCGGCTCGCGCTCAAGCTGACCGGTCTGCGACGGCCGGGGCGCTGATCACGTCGCCGTCGCGGTGTCGGAGCGCGTCGAGCATGCCGGCGCCGGCACCGGCGAGGAGCGCGAAGTCCTTGAGCGCGATCGCCCCGGGGATCCGCACGAGCCCCGCCGGCCCGACGCGCGCACGCCGGGCGCGCAGGACGGGGACGCTGAGGTAGGCGCCGATGCCGCCCGCGGACGCGAGCCGCGCGGGCCAGGTGCGGCGCGCGGCGGCGGCGACGACGAACGCCCAGCCGGCGAACCGGAGCACGTGGCGCAGGGAGCCGCCGCGGCGCACGCTTCCGCGGCCGTAGAGCCAGTACATGCGGGCGTTCGCCCGCCAGGTCGGGCGCGGCCGCCACGCGACCGCTGCGGCGCTCGCGAGGCGCGCTCGGAACCCGCTGCGCACGGCGGCGCGACTGAACGCCACGTCCTCGCCGGCGTAGAGCTCCTCGGGGAAACCGTCGAGCGCCTCCCACACGGTGCGCGTGAACGCGATCGAGCGCCCGGTCGCCCCCTCGACCTCGAAGCGCCGTCCGAAGACGCGCTGCCAGGCGCGCACGAGCGGCGGCGAGGACACGAGCTCCTCGCGGACGGGATAGAGCGCGACGGCCAGCGCCTGCTCGAGCGGCGTGTGCGGATCGACGACGTAGATGCCGGCGACGAAGTCGACGCCCTCGCGCGCCGCATCGATCGCCTCCAGCCAGCCGGGCTCGGGCTCACAGCCCGCGTCCGTGCACGCGATCCAGAAGCTCGACGCGGCGCGGATGCCGACGTTGCGCCCGGCGGAGATGTTCGCGCCCGGCGCGTCGAGCACCCGCAGGGGCAGACGATCCGACCACTGCTCGAGCAGCTCGAGCGTGCCGTCGCGCGAGCCGCCGTCGACGACGATCAGCTCGTCGGGCGGGCGCGTCTGCGCCGCGAGCGCGGGGAGCAGCAACTCGAGGCCGGCACGGTCGTTGAGGGTCGTGACGACGACGGAGATGCCCAGCATGAGAGCCTTATCGGCGGTCACCGCCCGCGAGCCTACTCGCGGGCGGGAACCCGACCCCCGATGTCCGCCGCCCGCGACCACGTACCCGGCACGATCCCCGCCGAACTGACCGCCGCCCTGCGCGCGCGCGGCGCGACCGTCGAGCACGGCTGGCGCGAGGGGCCGCGCGGCTATCTGCGCGCGAGCTCGCCCGCCGGGCCGCTGTTCGCCCGCTACAGCGAGGACGTCGCCGACCGCCCGCACCTGGTACACGAGGCGGCCGTCCGCAACGCGCTCGGCGAGTCGGGCCCACTGCGGGCGCCGGCCGTCTTCGAGCAGGGACCCGGGTGGCTGGTCGAGCGCCGCATCGAGACGGAGCCGCTGTGCGGGCCCGTCGCCGTCGACGCGGCGCTCGCGGCGCTGGGGGAGCTCGCGGTCAGGGACCTGCCCGCGTCGCTCCCGACGGGGAATCCCGGTCTCCAGGCGAGGCTCGCGCGGAGGCGGCGACTCGCCCGCCGGCTGCGGCTCACGCGCTCCGCGCTATCCGTCCGCGACCTGCTGCGCG
>DAIOGP010000005.1:0-15469 GCA_036745135.1 Solirubrobacteraceae bacterium | reverse complement strand
GTGGGCGAGCGCGAAGATCGCCGTGCGGCGCAGCGCGAGCGGGTGGGCGCGCGCGGCGCGCAACGCGGCGGCGAGCCGGTCGGCGGACACGTCCGCGCCCCACACGGGTCGACCGTCGACGAGCACGGCGAGCAGGATCAACGCCTTCTCCTGATGGGGATCCTCGAGCATCGAGGAGGCCGTCGCCTCCCAGGCGCCGATCGAGCGCTGGAACAGCGGCATCGATGCGACCGCGCCGTTGCTGCACGCCGGGATGCCGCACGCGTCGAGGTCGTCGACCACGCGCGCGGCGATCGCCTGCAGCGGCTCCGGCGGCTCCCGGCCGGCGCCGTCGTCCACCCACGCGAGCGCGCTGTCCTGGTCGGAGCCGGGGAACGCCTCGCGCCGGGCGAAGCTGCCGAGCGCGAGCCACGTGAACGGGATCGGGGGCGACCCGAGCTCGTCCTGGGCCAGCTCGATCAGGCGCCGCGTGAGCGCGTCGTGGGTGCTCGTGATGACCCGCTGGATCGTCGGCGTCGCGACGCCGGCGTCGAGCAGGGCGATGACCACCTCGGGCAGCTGCGCCGCGGCCGCGGCGACCGCGGCGGCGTCGCGCGCGCGGCCGATCCGCGCGCGCAGGTGGAACGGGCCGCGACGCTCGGCGGCCATCAGGTCGACGTCGTCGATCACGCCGATGACGCGGCGGCCGGCGTCGAGCACGGGGAAATGGCGCACGCCGCGGTCGAGCATCTCGAGCAGGACGTCGGCGCCCGTCTGGTCAGCCGCGACCGTGGCGGCCGGGGCCGTCATCACGGCGCTGACCGCCGTGTCGGGCCCCGCGCCCGCCGCCACGATGCGCGTCCGCAGATCGTTGTCGGTGACGATCCCGAGGTGTTCGCCCAACTCCACGACCGCCGAGGTCGAGCCGGTCTCCACCATGCGCCGCGCCGCCTCGCGCACGCTCGTCGAGGGCGAGCACACGACGGCGGGCCCGCGCAGGAGCTCGCTCACCGGGCGGGCCGCCGTGTCGACGCCGCCGGCGGGGTGGGACTGCGCGACCAGCTCCGCCCTGCGTGCCAGCGAGCGCGCGACGAAGCGCAGCCCGTCGGGGCGCCCGAGCACCTCGCGCATCCCGGCCTCGGGGATCCGGTAGCAGAGCAGGTCCTCCTGGGCGCGCGCCGTGAACCCGATCGGGGCCCCCGCGAGCATCGACGCGTGGCCGAACATCTCACCCTCGCCGAGGAGGTCGAACGTGCGCCCGTCGGCGACGAGCTCGACCGCCCCCTTGCGAATCACGCGCACCACGTCGGCAGGGCCGCCCGACTGGAGCAGGACGACGGTGCCGACGGCATGGAACTCGATCTCGACCGTGGCGGCGAGCCGTTCGAGCTCCTCGCTCGCGAGCCCGGTGAACGGGGGATGCTCGCGCAGGAACTGAGCTATCTCGTGCATCGTCGACCGCGCGCGATCCTAGTCGAGCGATCTGGGGCCGACGGGCCCGCGAGGCGTTCGGGAGGGTCGGAGGGGGCTCCTATACTGTGGGCTCGGCCCCGTGGGGCCCTCCGGCCTCAGCCTCCAGGAGCCCGTTCGCGTGCAGGAGATGGTGATCTACGGCGTGAGCTTCGACATGGTCGGCAAGCAGCCGATCGTGCTGCTGAAGGCCGTCGACAGCAACAAGTTCCTGCCGATCTGGATCGGCCATCCTGAGGCCGCGGCGATCCTGATGAAGCTCCAGGGCGCCACCACCCCGCGCCCGATGACGCACGACCTGCTGACGGAGATGCTCACCGAGCTCGACGTGTCGTGCACGCGGGTGAGCGTGACCGAGCTCAAGGAGAACACCTTCTACGCCTCGATCACGTTGAGCGTCAACGGCAAGGAGCTCGAGATCGACTCGCGGCCGAGCGACGCGCTCGCGCTCGCGGTTCGCGCCGGCGCGCCGATCTTCGCGGCCGAGGAGGTCATCTCCGAGTCGGCGATCGAGTTCGAGCACGAGGTCGAGGACACCGAGGAGGTCGTCGAGAAGTTCAAGGACTTCCTCGACAGCGTCAAGCCCGAGGACTTCGGCGCCTCGGAGGGCTGAGGCCGCGGCGGCCTCAGGCCGCGGCGTGCGCCCGCGCGAGCGCGAGCAGCTCGCTGACCAGCGCCTCGAAGCTGAGCCCGGCCGCCTCGGCGGCCTGGGGCAGGAGGCTCGTGTCGGTGAGGCCCGGCACGACGTCGGCCTCGAGCACGAGCAGCTCGTCGCGCTCGCGGTCGAACATCAGGTCGATCCGCGCGACCGACGAGCAGCCCAGCGCCTCGTAGGCCGCGAGCGCGAGCTCCTGCGCGCGCCGCGTCGTCTCGGGCGGCAGCTCGGCCGGGCAGACGAACGCCGTGCGGCCGATCTCGTAGCGGGCCTCGAAGTCGTAGAAGTCCTCCGTCAGCGGCACGGCCTCGACGACCGGCAGCGCCTGCGGCCCGTCCGCGCGCTCGAGCACCGACACCGCGAGGTCCGACCCGGCGACGTAGCGCTCGAGCAGCACCTTGCTGTCGTACGCGAAGGCCGCGACGAGCGCCGCCGGCACGTCGGCCGCGGTGCGGGCGAACTTGACGCCCAGCGACGAGCCCTCGCGCGCCGGCTTGACGACGAGCGGGAAGCCGAGGCGCTGCTCGACCTCGGGCAGGGCCTGCGCGGCGCCGAGCTCCTCGACGGCCGCCTGGGAGAAGGAGACGAACTCCGGCGTCGGGATGCCGGCGTCGCGCAGCGCGTGTTTGGCGAGCACCTTGTCCGCGCAGCGGATGCACGCCGAGACGCCGGAGGTCGTGTACGGCAGGCCGAGCGCCTCGAGCAGCTCCTGGACCGTCCCGTCCTCCCCGTCGCGCCCGTGCAGCGCCACGAAGGCGACATCGGGCCGGGCCGCGCGCAGGCGCTCGACCATGTCCGCGCCGGCGTCGATCGCGACGACCTCGTGGCCGAGTCGCTCGAGCGCCTCCTCGACCCGCTGGCCCGAGCGCAGCGACACGAGCCGCTCGAGCGAGCGTCCGCCCTTGAGCACCGCGACGCGGCTCACGAGTCGCCCGCGGCCCGCCGTCCGCCCCGCGCGCCGGGCCCGCGCAGGTGCAGGACCTCCGCCATGCGCGCGGCGCGCGCCGCGTCGGCGGCCGGTTCGGCCGGCTCGGCCGCCGGCGACCCGGTGAGGGTGCCGTAGAGCGCGACCTGCTCGCGGACGACGGCGCCGATGCGCCGGACGCCCTCGCGGATCTGGCCCTCGTCGACGCCGGAGAAGTTGAGCCGCATCGAGCTGCCGCCGCGGCCGTCCAGATAGGCCGCGCGGCCCGGGACGAACGCCACGTGCTCGCGCAGCGCCCGCGCGAGCAGGTCGGTCGTGTCGATGTAGTCCGGCAGGGTCGCCCAGATGAAGAGACCGCCCTGCGGGCGGGTCCACTCCGCCTCGCGCGGGAAGTGCTCCGCGAGCGCCTCGAGCATCGTGTCCCGCCGGCGGCGGTAGACGTCGGTCAGCGTGTGCACGTACTGGCGCCAGCCGCCCGACGCGACGAACGCCGCGACGAAGAACTGCGCGAGCGAGGACGAGCACAGGTCGGCGGCCTGCTTGCCGAGGTTGAGCTTCTGCAGCACGGGACGCGGCGCGACCACCCAGCCGAGCCGCAGCCCCGGCGCGAGGATCTTCGAGAACGTGCCGACGTAGACGACGTAGTCGCCGCCGTCGAGCGAGCGCAGCGTCGGCAGCGGGTCGCCCTCGTAGCGCAGCAGCCCGTAGGGGTTGTCCTCGAGCACGAGCAACTGGCGGGCACGCGCGATCTCCACGAGTCGCCGGCGGCGCTCGAGCGACAGCGTCACGCCGCCGGGGTTCTGGAAGCTCGGGATCGAGTAGATGAACTTCGGGCTGCGGCCCTCCGCGGCGAGTCGGTCGAGCGTCGTCTCGAGCTCGTCGAGCCGCATGCCCTCGGCGTCGAGCCCGACCTGCACGACGTCGGCCTCGTAGGAGGAGAAGACGGGCACCGCTCCCGGGTAGGTCGGCGCCTCGGCGACGATCACGTCGCCGGGATCGATCAACGCCTTGCAGACGAGGTCGATCGCCTGCTGACCGCCGGTCGTGATCAGCAGCTCGTCGGGGTCGACCTCGGTGCCCTCGGCGGCCATCACCTCGACGACCGCCTGCCGCGTCGCCGCGAGGCCCTCGGTCGGGCCGTACTGCAGCGCCTTCGCGCACGACTCGTGGCCGATCGTGGTCATCAGCTCGGCGTAGGTCGCGGCCGGGAAGGTCGACGTGTCGGGCAGGCCGCCTGCGAGCGAGATGATCTCCGGCCGCTCGACGATCGCCATCAGGTCGCGCATCGCCGAGGAGCGCATGACGGACGTGCGGCGCGCGAACAGCGCCGCGTAGCGCTCGAGGTCACGCGTCGTCGACCGGGGCCGCTCGGCCATGCCGAGGGGTTCGTCATGCGGGTGCCCCGTACCTGCTCCCCGCCGCGGGTCGTCTATCGTCATGCGGGGCTCCACCGTAGCGCACGATGCAGCTCCTCCTCGACATCCTGCAGGGCGCCGGGGTCGCGACGGCGACCGGCATCCGCCCGTTCCTGCCGGCGCTCGCGGTCGGCGCGCTGGCGAGCGCGGACCTGGGCGTCGACTTCGACGGCACGGACTACGCGTTCCTCGAGCACACCTGGTTCCTGCTCGCGGTCGTGGTGGCGGTCGCGGTCGTCGGCGTCGCCCAGCGCCGCCTCGGCGCCGACGCGGTCGAGCGCGGGGCGATCGGCGCGGCGGTCGCCGGCGCCGGGATCGGCCTCGGCGGGCTCGAGTTCGCGGGATCGCTCGCGGACCGCGGTCACGCGTCGTGGCCCGGCCTCGTCGCCGGCGTCGCGCTCGCGGCGCTCGCCCAGGCCTCGACGCGCCCGCTGCTCGGGCGCGCCCGCAAGCGGCTCGATGCGGCCGCTGCCGCGGCGCTGCCGGTCTACGCCGAGGCCGTCGCGCGCGTGCTCGCCGGGCTGGCGATCCTCGCGCCGCCGGTGTCGATCGTCGCGATCGCGCTGCTGATCTGGTTGCTGATCGCCGGGCGCCGGCGCGGCGACGAGCGCTACGCGGGCCTGCGCATCCTCAGGTGAGCGCGCCCAAGAAGCTCGTGCTGGCCGTCATCGACGCGCTGAAGCCCTCGATGCTCGAGCGCGCCGTCGAGACGGGGCGCGCGCCGATCCTCAAGCTCCTGATGGAGCGCGGCGTCTACGTCAACGACTGCGTCGCGGCCTACCCGTCCGTCACGCCCGCGTGCGCCGCGTCGATCGCGACCGGCGTCGGCCCCGACGAGCACCTGATCCCCTCGATGAACTGGTACCACCGCGCCGAGCGCCGCTACGTCGAGTACGGCTCGAGCTTCCAGGCGACGCGGGCGTTCGGGATCGTGCGCTCGCTCACGGACACGATCTACAACATGAACCTCTCGCACCTCGCGCGCGACGTGCCGACCGTGTTCGAGACGCTCGACGACGCGGGCGTGCGCACCGCCGGGACCACCTACCTGATGTACCGCGGCCGCCATCGCCACGAGGTCTCCAACGAGACGGCGCTGGCCCGGATCACGACCTCGACGATGTTCCGCCACGCGGTCAACGGCCCGCGCGAGTTCTTCTACGCCGACATCTTCGCCAGCCGCCGCACGGGCTGTCGCTCGCAGCTCGGGCTGCCGGGCGTGCGCGACCAGCACTCGGGCTGCGTGGGCGCCTACCTGGTCGAGCACGACCTGTTCGACTTCCTCCTCTTCTCGCTGCCCGACAACGACACCTGGTCGCACAAGAACGGGCCCCAGGCGCAGGTCGTCTCGATCGCCGAGGCCGATCGCCAGCTCGAGCGCCTGATGCACGCGGCCGGCGGGCCGGACGCGTTCCTCGAGGACCACGCGGTGATCGTGATGGGGGACCACTCGCAGTCGGCGGTCGAGGACCGGATCGACCTGCTCGAGGGGTTCGCCGACTGGCGCGTGCTGCGCCCGGCCGATCAGGAACCCGGCGCGGCCGAGATCGCGCTCAGCCCGGCCGCGCGCTCGGCGATGGTCTACGCGCTCGACGAGGAGCGCCGCGCCGAGCTCGTCCCGGAGCTCGAGCGCGCCTCGCGCGCGATCGCCGGCGTCGACCTCGTGATGCGCCGCGTGGGCGCGGAGGCCCACGTCTGGAGCGCGCGCGGGGAGGTGCGGTTCGCGCCCGGCGGGGCGCTGGTCGACCTGCGCGGCGCGCGCTGGAGCGTTGAGGGCGAGCTGCGGGCGCTCGACCTGCGCGTCGAGGACGGCGTCCTGCGCAGCAACGCCTACCCCGACGCGCTCGGGCGCGTGTGGTCGGCGCTCGCCTGCCCCGGGTCGGGCGAGCTGCTGCTGTCGGCCGCGCCGGGGTACGAGTTCGTCGACTGGGGCGGAGCGGACCACGTCGGCGGCGGCGCGCACGGCTCGCTGCACGCCAACGACTCGCTCGGCGTGCTGATGTGGTGCGGGACCGGCCCGGCCAGCCGCGACGTCCGCGCGCAATGGAGCCTGCGCGACGTCGCCCCGCTCGTCTACGAGCACTTCGGCGTCGTCCCCGCGGGCGAACATCTACGCTGAGGGCATGCACGACGCCGACTTGGTCCCGGGCGGCCAGCTGCGCTTGCACAGGCGCGTCCACCACGGCCTGCGAAAGCCCGCAAACTGGTTGCAGCTGCTGCGCTTCGGCGCGGTCGGGGCGAGCGGCTACGTCGTCAACCTCGCCGTCTTCGCGGCCGCGGTCCACGTGCTGGGCATCGACTACCGGCTCGCGGCCGGGCTGGCGTTCTCGGTCGCCGTGCTCAACAACTTCTGGTGGAACCGTCACTGGACGTTCGCCGCGGGCGACGGCCAGGCCGGCTTCCAGGCCGCGCGGTTCCTCGCGGTGAGCCTGGTCGCCTTCGGGCTCAACCTCGCGCTGCTGGCGCTGCTCGTGGACGGGTTCGACGTCGCCAAGGTGCCCGCGCAGGCGATCGCGGTGCTCGGCGCGATGCCGGTCGGCTTCCTCGGCAACAAGCTGTGGACCTTCCGGATCTGAGCGCCCGCGCACGCCTCCGGCGCGCTTGCGGCCGGCCGGGCTGAGGGGATGGACTCGCGGCGCATCGGGCCGTGCGTCGGCGCGCTGGTCGTGCTCGCGGCGCTCGTCGTCCTGGCCGCGCTGGCACTGCTCGCGCCACCGCCCCCGTCGGCGGTCGCGCAGCTCCCGGTGAGCCCTGCGCCGCGCATCGGCGCCGCGCCGCCGGCGGTCGCGCCGCGAACGACCTTCCGGCTCACGCGCCGCGAGGCCGTGCGGATCGCCTCGGGCGTCCCGAGCTTCGCGCGCGAGCGCGCGCGACACGGCGGCGGCCGGCCGGACGCGACGAAGAAGCGCTACGGCCGCTGGGAGGTGAGCGCGTACGACCGCAAGGGCGACGAGGTCGCGCAGGTGATCATCGACGACGCCAGCGGGCAGGTGCTCGAGGCCTGGACGGGCGTGCAGATCGATTGGACGATGGCGCGCGGGTACCCGGGGGCGTTCGGGCACAAGGTCAACGCGCCGTACGTCTGGCTGACGCTGTGCCTGCTGTTCCTGGCCCCGTTCTGGGACCTGCGCCGGCCGTTCCGGCTGCTGCACCTCGACCTGCTCGCGCTGCTCGCGTGCTCCGTCTCGTTCTACTTCTTCAACCGCGCGCGCATCGACCTCTCGACGGTGCTCGTCTACCCGGTCCTCGCCTACCTGCTCGTGCGCATGCTCGTGATCGGCGTGCGCGGGCGCTCGCGGGCGCCCGCGCCGCGGCTCGCGGTGCCCGCGACGTGGCTCGTGGGGCTGGCGATCTTCCTCGTGGCGTTCCGCGTGACCCTCAACGTCACGGACTCGAACGTGATCGACGTGGGCTACGCCGGCGTCATCTCAGCCGATCGGCTCGTCGACGGCGACTCGCTGTACGGCGGCTTCCCGAAGGACAACGAGCACGGCGACACGTACGGCCCGGTCAACGCGTACGCGTACGTCCCCTTCGAGCAGGCGCTCCCGTGGAGCGGCCGCTACGACGACCTTCCCGCCGCCCACGGCGCGGCGATCGGCTTCGACGTGCTGACGCTGATCGCGCTGTGGTTGCTGGGCCGGGCGATCCGTGGCCCGACGCTCGGCGCCGCGCTCGCCTACGGCTGGGCGGCCAACCCGTTCACGCTGCTCGTGCTCGGCACCAACGTGAACGACGCGCTCGTCGCGCTGCTGGTCGTGCTGGCGCTGCTGGGGGCCGCCTCGCCGGTGCGCCGCGGCGCCGCGCTCGCGCTCGCCGGGTTGACGAAGTTCGCGCCGCTGGGGCTAGCGCCGCTGTTCGCAACGCACCCGGGCATCGGCGAGCCGCGCCCGGCGCGGCGCATCCTGCGCTTCGGCCTCGCGTTCGCGGCGACGGGGGCGCTCGCGATGGCGCCGGTGCTGCTCGGCGGCGACCTCGGCACGTTCTACGACCGCACGCTCCGCTTCCAGGCCACGCGCGAGTCGCCGTTCTCGGTGTGGGGCTACTTCCACCACGAGACGTGGCAGCACGTCGTGCAGGTGGGCGGCGTCCTGCTCGCGCTCGTCGTCGCCTTCGTCCCGCGACGGCGGGACGTCGTGCAGCTCGCCGCGCTCGCGGCGGCGGTCCTGGTGGGCCTCCAGCTCGGCGTCACGCACTGGTTCTACCTGTACCTCGTGTGGTTCCTGCCGGCCGTGCTCGTCGCGCTGCTCGCGGGGATCGAGGACCCGTTCAGCTCACGCCGGGCGCGGGCAGCAGCAGCTGCTCGATCGCGTCCGCCCGCAGCGGTCGCGACGCGCTGACGAGCACGGCGTTGAGCCACGGGTCCTCGGCCGACGTCTCGAAGCGGGTCGGCATGTGGGTGATCAGCGCCTGCAGCGCCTGCTCGCGCTGCACGCCGATCACGCCGCCGCGCGCCCCGGTCATGCCGACGTCGCTGATGTAGGCCGTGCCGCCGGGGAGCACGCGCGCGTCCGCAGTCGGCACGTGCGTGTGGGTGCCGAGCACGGCGGTCACCCGCCCGTCGAGGTGCCAGCCCATCCCGACCTTCTCGCTGGTCGCCTCGGCGTGCATGTCGACGATGACGTGGTCGACGCGGTCGCGCAGCTCGTGCAGCACGACGTCGATCTCCGCGAACGCGTGGCGTCCCGCCTTCATGAACAGGTTCCCCGACAGGTTCACGACGCCGAGCCGCACGCCGCCGCGCTCGACGACGCACGAGCCGTGACCGGGCTGGCTGCGCAGGTAGTTCGCGGGCCGCACGATCCGCGGCTCGGAATCGAGGTAGGGGTAGATCTCGCGCCGCCGGTAGGCGTGGTTGCCCAGCGTGATCGCATCGACGCCCGCGGCGAGCAGCTCGTCCGCGAGCTTCGGCGTGATGCCGGTCCCGCCGGCCAGGTTCTCGCCGTTGCAGACGACGAAGTCCGGCGCGTGCCGCTCGCGCAGCTCCGGCAGCAGCGCGAGCAGCGTGCGCTTGCCGATCCCGCCGACGAGATCGCCGACGAACAGCAGCTTCATCGGCCGCGCGCCGGCGCTCGGTTCCGACTCGTGTGGCTGCTCGGCGTGCATGGGAGTCCGGCGTCACGAGCGGTGCCCGCGCCGGCGGCCGTGTATAGCGGATCGCCGCGCCGCCCGACCCGCGGGTCCGCCCGCGTCCGGCCGGCTGCGCGTGGTCGCCCGCCGGCGCCTAACCTCCGGGCATGACCGTCGTGGCCGCCCGCTCCGACCGCACGCTGGGAGCGGTCGGCGTGAGCAAGCGCTTCGGCGACCGCGTGGCGCTGCGCGACGTCAGCTTCGCGACCGCCCGAGGCGAGCTCGTCGCCGTCATCGGTCCCAACGGCGCGGGGAAGACGACGCTGCTGTCGATCCTCGCCGGCATCCAGTCGCCCGACGGCGGCCACGTGACGCGCCCGGAGCGGCCGATCGGCTGGGTGCCCCAGCACCCCGCGATCTACTCGAAGCTCTCGGTCGCCGAGAACCTGCGGCTGTTCGCGCGCCTCGAGCGGCTCGCCGACCCGCAGGCCGCGGTGACGCGGATGCTCGCGCAGATCGGGCTCGCCGACCGTGCCGGCGACGAGGTCGGCACGCTCTCGGGCGGCAATTGCCAGCGCGTGAACATCGCCGTCGGGCTGCTCGCCGACCCGCCGGCGCTGCTGCTCGACGAGCCCTCGGCCTCACTGGACCCGCGCCAGCGCGAGCGCCTGTGGAAGTTCGTCACCGGCCTCGCCGCGGGGGGCACGACGGTCGTCTTCTCGACGCACGACGTCCAGGAGGCGGAGCGCCACGCCGACCGCGTGCTCGTGCTCGCCGACGGCGAGCTGCTGTTCGACGGCACGACCGACGCGCTGCACCAGCGGGCCGGCGCGCCCGGCGGCGACTTCGAGGCAGCGTTCGTCCGCTTCCTCCACGACCGGGGGCACTGACCGTGCGCTGGCTGATCGTCAAGGACCTGCAGATCCTCCGGCGCTCGCCGCTGCTCGTGGGGCTGCTGATCGCCTACCCGATCGCGATCGCCGTGCTGGTCGGGCTGGCGCTGTCCAAGGGGCCCGACAAGCCGAAGGTCGCCGTCCTCAACGACCTGCCAGCCTCGCAGCGCATCGTGGACCTCGGCGGCGAGCGCATCGACCTCGCCCGCTACGCGCGCCTGCTGAACGCGTCGGTCGACACGGTGGCGGTCAGCACGCGGGCGCAGGCGCTCGCGAAGGTCCGCTCCGGCGAGGCGCTCGCGGCGCTGATCATCCCCGCGGACATCGCGAGCAAGCTCGCCGCCGGCGGCCTCGACCAGTCGCGGATCGAGGTCGTCTACAACGTGGAGGACCCGGTCAAGGCGCGGTTCGTCGAGTCGACGATCAACGCGCGCGTCGCCGACGCGAACCTCGCGCTGTCGCGCAAGTTCTCCCAGGTCGCCGCGCAGTACATCCGCCTGCTGCTCGACGGCGGGCGCTTCAACGTGCTGGGCTCGGACTTCAACGTGCTGGGCCTGCGCAACGCCAAGACGATCCTCGACGGCGCGCTCGCCGGCCTGCCCGCGGGCGCCCCCGCGCGCGTGGGGTTGCAGCAGGTCGATCGCTTCGCCGGCCTCGCGATCGACAACCTCGGGCTCTCGGACCGGTTCCTCGCCTCCGTCTCGCGGCCGATCGCCGTGAAGCGGACGGTGGCCGCGGGGCGCCGCACCCCACTCGACGAGTTCGCCGTCGCGGTGTCGGTGACGCTCTCGCTGATGCTCGTGACGGTGCTGCTCGCCGCCGGGCTGCTCGCGCTCGAGCGCGAGGAGCACGCCTTCGGGCGGCTCGTGCGCGGGCTCGTGTCACGCCTGGCGCTGCTCGGCGCGAAGGTCGGGCTCGCGGCGGCCTGCGCCGTCGTCGTGAGCGGGCTGATGCTCGCCGGGATCGGGGCGTTCGTGACGCTGGACTGGAGCCGCGCGCCGCTGTGGCTGCTCGCGCTCGCCGCGGGCGCGTGCGCGTTCGCCGCGCTCGGGGTCGCGATCGGCGGTCTCGCGCGCGAGGTCCGGGCGGCCTCGCTGCTCGCGCTGCTGCTGTCGCTCCCCGTCGCGTTCCTCGCGCTCGTGCCCAGCGGCTCGGTCTCGGCCGGGCTCTACGACGTCGTCCGCGTGGTCTCGGCGGCGTTCCCGTTCAAGCCGGCCCTCGACGCGCTCGCCGCCGCGCTCAGCGGCGGTGGCATGGTCGCCCCGCTCGCACACCTCGCGATCCTCACGCTCGCCTTCGGAGCAATCGCCAGGTTGGCGTTGCGGCGGTTGGCGTAAACGGCGGGCAGCAGCAGCTGGCTCGGCGCCGCAGGGGTGGGCGAGGGACGAGTTGACAGCTGACAGTTGACAGAGCGAGGGCTCGCTCGCTCGCGTTCGTGTGCCGCCTATCCGCCGGTGCCACCTGCCAGCTCGAACCCGCCGGCACTCCTGTCAACTGTCAGCTGTCAACTGTCAACTCGAGCCGCCACCTCCAGCCGCGGCCCCAGGCCGCCCGGACTCCCCCCGCGTTACCCTCTCCTCATGCCCTTTCCGCAGACCCGCCTGCGCCGGCTGCGCAAGACCGGCGCGCTGCGGGAGCTCGTGCGCGAGACGGAGCTCTCGGTCCGCGACCTCGTCTATCCGCTGTTCGTGACGCACGGCACCGATCGCCGCGAGGCGATCCCGTCGATGCCCGGCATCGAGCGCCACTCGATCGATCACGCGGTCGCCGAGGCCGGCGCCGCCGCGGCGCTCGGCGTCCCCGCGGTGCTGCTGTTCGGCATCCCCGCGGCCAAGGACGAGCAGGGCTCCGAGGCCTACGACGACGAGGGCATCGTCCAGCTCGCGACGCGCGCGCTGAAGGAGGCCCACCCCGAGCTGCTCGTGCTCACCGACGTGTGCATGTGCGAGTACACGAGCCACGGCCACTGCGGCATCGTGCGCGCCGACGGCCAGGTGGACAACGACCTGACGCTCGAGCTGCTCGCGCGCACGGCGATCAGCCACGCCGCCGCGGGCGCCGACGCCGTCGCGCCGAGCGACATGATGGATGGCCGCGTCGGCGCGCTGCGCGCGCAGCTCGACGCCGAGGGCCACAGCGAGACGCCGATCGTCGCCTACTCGGCCAAGTTCGCCTCCGCGTTCTACGGCCCCTTCCGCGAGGCCGCCGGCGCCACCCCGCAGTTCGGCGACCGGCGCGGCTATCAACTCGATCCGGCCAACGCCGGCGAGGCTGTGCGCGAGGCGGTGCTCGACATGGAAGAGGGAGCCGACGTCGTGATGGTCAAGCCTGCGCTCGCCTACCTCGACGTGATCTGGCGCGTCAAGGCTGCCACCGGGATGCCCGTGGCCGCGTACAACGTGAGCGGGGAGTACGCCATGATCAAGGCGGCGGCCGCCGCCGGGTACCTCGACGAGCGCGCGACCGTGATCGAGGCGCTCACCGGCATCCGCCGCGCCGGGGCCGACATCGTCATCACCTACCACGCGAAGGACGTCGCCCGATGGCTGACCGAGCAGTGACCGCAGCGCCGAAGCTCCGCAGCCGCGCCGGCGGCGCCGCGGCGCCGCTCGACGAGCTCGACCGCCGGCTGCTCAACCTGCTCCAGGGCAGCTTCCCGCTCGAGCCGCGGCCGTACGCGCGCGTGGGCCAGCTCGCCGAGGTGCCCGAGGACGAGGTCCTGCGCCGCGTGCAGCGGCTGCTCGACGAGCGCATCATCCGGCAGGTCACGCCGATCTTCGACACGCGGGCGCTCGGCTACAGCTCGATGCTCGTGGCCGCGAAGGTCGACGCCGAGCACCCGCATCGCGCGGCGCAGGCGATCAACGCCCATCCGGGCGTGTCGCACAACTACCTGCGCAACCACGAGTTCAACCTGTGGTTCACGATCGCGGTCGAGCCCGATTCGCGGCTGGGCCTCGAGGGCACGCTCGACGTGCTCGCCCGCGAGGCGGGCGCGGAGGCGGTGCGCCAGCTGCCGACGCTGAAGCTGTTCAAGATCCGGATGGACCTCGAGATGGAGGGCGACACGAAGGCGCTCGCGAGCGCCGCCGTCGTCCAGGAGCCGATCGAGCTCGACCCGCAGCCCTACGACGAGCTCGACGTCGCCGTGATCCGCGCCCTCCAGGGCGACATGGGGGCGGTCGCGGAGCCGTACGCGCCCGCCGCGGCGGCGCTCGGCCTCGAGCAGCGGGCGCTCCTCGATCACCTCGCCGGCATGCAGGAACGGGGGCTCCTGCGCCGCGTCGCCGCGATCCTCTTCCACCGCCGCGCCGGCTTCTCGGCCAACGGCATGGGCGTCTGGAGCGTGCCCGCGGACCGGATCCTCGAGCTCGGCCCGCGCATGGCCGCCTACCGCGGCATCTCGCACTGCTACCAGCGCCCCACGTACCCGGACTGGCCCTACTCCGTCTTCACGATGGCCCACGGGCGCTCGAAGGAGGAGTGCGACGCGATCCTCGACACGATCGCGCTCGAGACGGGGATCGAGGAGCGCGCGACGCTCTACTCCTCGACCGAGTTCAAGAAGATCCGGCTGCTCTACTTCACCGACGAGTTCAAGGACTGGGAGGCACGGCATGGCTAGCGCGTGCCCGGCGAGCGCTCGCGGCCTGCGGCCGTGACCATCTCGCTGACGGACGCGCGCTCGGCCGAGCTCTACCGCCGCGCGATCGACGTGCTGCCCGGCGGGGTCAACTCGCCCGTGCGGGCGATGCGGGCGATCGGCCGCGACCCGCTGTTCATCGAGCGGGCGAGCGGCGCCGAGCTGTTCGACGTAGACGGCAACCGGTTCGTCGACTGGGTCTGCTCGTGGGGCCCGCTGATCCACGGTCATGCGCACCCCGACGTGATCGCGGCCGTCGAGGAAGCGGCGCGGGCCGGCACGAGCTTCGGTGCCCCGACGGCCGGCGAGGTGGAGCTGGCCGAGCTCGTCGGCCAGCGGATGCCGGCGGTCGACATGCTCCGCATGACCTCCTCGGGGACCGAGGCGGCGATGAGCGCGATCCGCCTCGCGAGGGCCGCGACGGGCCGCACGAAGCTGCTCAAGTTTGCGGGCTCCTACCACGGCCACGTCGACGGGCTGCTCGCGGAAGCCGGCTCGGGGCTCGCGACGCAGGGGATCCCGGCCAGCCCCGGCGTGCCGCCCGCGGCGACGGCGGCCACCGTCGTCGTGCCGTGGAACGACGCTCCCGCGCTGATCGCGGCGACCGACGAGCACGAGTTCGCGGCCCTGCTGTGCGAGCCCTATCCCGCCAACATGGGCCTCGTCCCGCCGGCCGACGGCTTCCTCGACCTCCTGCGCGAGCGCGCCACCGAGACCGGCGCGCTGCTGGTGTTCGACGAGGTGATCACCGGCTTCCGCATCGCGGCGGGGGGCGCCCAGGAGCTCACCGGCGTGCTGCCCGACCTCACGATCATGGGGAAGGTGATCGGCGGCGGCCTGCCCGCCGCCGCCTTCGGCGGCTCGCGCGACCTGCTCGAGCACATCGCCCCCGCCGGCGACGTCTACCAGGCCGGCACGCTGTCGGGGAACCCCGTCGCCGTCGCGGCCGGGCTCGCAACGCTGGCGCTGCTCGACGAGGTCGCCTACGCCCGCCTGTCGGCGATCACCGAGCAGCTGGCGAGCGGGCTGCGCGAGGCCGCCGGGTCCTGTCCGGTGCAGGTCGTCGCCGTGCCCGGTCTCGTCACGACGTTCTTCAGCGAGCGCCCGGTGGTCGACTACGCCGGCGCCCAGGCCTGCGACACGGTCGCCTACGGCGCCTGGTGCCGCGGGCTGCTCGCGCGCGGCGTCTACCCGCCGCCCTCGCAGTTCGAGGCGTGGTTCCCCTCGCTCGCGCACGCGAGCGAGCACATCGCGCAGACCATCGAGGCGGCCGCGGCCGCGTTCGCGGACCTCCCGTGAGCGCGGCGCTCGCACGCCTTGCGTCGGAGCTGCGGGCCGACGGCCCGCTGCTCGCCGCGGCCACCGCCGACCCGGCAGCGGGCACGTCGGCGCCGCACGGCGAGCTCGCGGCGGCCGGGC
>DAIOGP010000004.1:2671-15635 GCA_036745135.1 Solirubrobacteraceae bacterium | reverse complement strand
CCGCGGTCGAGCCCACCTCCGTCGCCGACGTCTCCGACGGCCTGCGGCGCGCCGAGTACCTGCCCGGCGAGTCGACCGCGCTCGTCGCGTTCCTCGCGATCAAACTGGGCAAGCCCGTGCTCGTCGAGGGACCCGCCGGCGTCGGCAAGACCGAGCTCGCCAAGGCGCTCGCCCGCCTGCTCGACCGCCGGCTCGTGCGCCTGCAGTGCTACGAGGGACTCGACGAGACCAAGGCCCTGTACGAGTGGAACTACCGCAAGCAGCTGCTGCGGATCCAGGCCGAGGCAGCCGGCACCGGCTGGGACGCCGTGCAGGACGACATCTTCTCCGAGGACTTCCTGCTCGCGCGCCCGCTGCTACAGGCGATCGCCGCGCCCGAGCCCGTCGTGCTGCTGATCGACGAGATCGACAAGACCGACCAGGAGTTCGAGGCGATGCTGCTCGAGGTCCTCTCGGACTTCCAGATCTCGATCCCCGAGCTCGGCCCGGTCGTCGCGACGACCCACCCGGTCGTGCTGCTGACGTCGAACAACTCCCGCGAGCTGACCGAGGCGCTCAAGCGGCGCTGCCTCTACCTGTGGCTCGACTACCCGGCGCTCGAGCACGAGCTCGAGATCGTGCGCCTGCACACGCCCGAGCTCGACGCCGCGATCGCCCGCAAGCTCGTCGAGGTCGTCCACATGGTGCGCGAGCTCGATCTCAAGAAGCCGCCCTCGATCGCGGAGTCGATCGACTGGGCGCGCGCGCTGCTGCTGCTCGGCGCCGACGATCTCGACGCGGACACGTTCCGGTCCACGTTGAGCGTGATCGTCAAGCACCGCACCGACCTCGACATCGTCGCCGAGCGCGTCGGCGTGCGGCTCGGGAGCCTCGCCGGTGGGGCCCTCGCCGCCGAGTAGGACGCCCCGCAGCGGCGTCTACGGCGGCCTGCCCGAGGCCGGGCCGCCCGGGTTCGCCGCGCGCGTGCTCGAGCTCACCGACGCGTTGCGGGCCGAGGGGATGGCGGTCGGGACCTCCGAGCTGCTCGACGCCTTCGCCGCGCTCGGCGAGGTGTCCTGGACGCGGCGCGCGGACCTCAAGGAGGCGCTCGCGGCGACGCTGGCGAAGTCAGCGGAGGACCGCCGCACGTTCGACCTGGTGTTCGAGCGCTTCTTCTTCTGGGCGCCCGAGGCCGAGGCCGTCCGCCAGGGCGTGCGCGAGGGCGAGCGGTCGACCGGGGGCGAGGACGCCGTCAACCTCGAGGCGCTGCGCGAGGCGATCGCGCAGGCGATCCGCGAGGGCAACGACGGCGCGATGCGCGACCTGGCGCGACTCGCGATCGCGGCGTTCGGCCGCCAGGGCGAGGGCTCGGGGGTGATCGGCGTGGACGTCCAGCGCATCCGCCGCGCGCTCGAGCTGCGCTCGGAGCCCGGCGAGCCCAGGCCGGGCGAGCCCGACACCGCGGGCCTGCCCTCCGATCGCATCCGCGAGTTCGAGCGCCACCTGCGGCGCGAGCTCGAGCGCGCGCTGATCGAGCGCACGCGCTCGCTGCCGCCGGCACGACCCCTGAGCGAGCTCGACCGCGCGCTGCCCAGCGGCCCGCTGCAGGACCTCGCCGCAGTGCATCGCGTCGTCGCCCAGCTGCGCCGGCGACTCGCGACGCAGGGCCAGGAGCAACGCGGCCACCGCCGGCACGCGCAGGTCGACGTGCGCCGCACGATGCGCGCCTCGCTGCAGACCGGCGGGGTCCCCGTCGAGCTCCGCTTCCGCCCGCGGCGCCCGCGACGGCCCGAGGTGTACGTCCTCTGCGACGTCTCCACGAGCGTCACCTCGGCCTCGGTGTTCTTCCTCTCCGTGCTGCACGCGCTGCACGACTCGTTTCGCAAGATGCGCTCGTTCGTGTTCATCGAGCGGATCTCCGAGGTGACAGAGATCTTCGCCAAGGAGCGCGACTTCAGGGCCGTCAGCCAGGCCATCGGCCGCGACGCGGGCGTCGCCGACATCTCCGGCTACACCGACTACGGCCGCGTCTGGAACGAGTTCCTCGGGCTCGTCGCCGACGACCTGCACCCGCGCGCCACCGTGATCGTGCTCGGCGACGCGCGCACGAACGGCCGCGACCCGCGGGCCGAGGTCTTCGCGCGGATCGCCGAGCGCGCCGGGCGCACGTTCTGGCTCAACCCCGAGCCGCGCCTCTACTGGAACTACGGCGACTCCGTGATCGCCGCCTACGAGCGCCACTGCGTCGCGTACGAGTGCTGGACGACGAACCAGCTCGAAGAGTTCGTCAAGGCGCTGACGCGGACCGCGCGCTAGCGGGGCTCGGCCCTGCGCGGGCGCGCGAGCGCGATGTCCGCCGGCTGCGGGCGGGCGAACAGGTAGCCCTGGGCGAGGTCGCAGCCGACGTCGGCGAGCGCCGCCAGCTGCGCGGGGCGCTCGACCCCCTCGGCCAGCGCCGTCAGCCCGAGCGAGTGCGCGAGGCCGACGATCGCGCCGACGACCTCCGCGCTCCGGGGGTCCTCGTCGAGGTCCGCCATGAACGAGCGGTCGAGCTTCAGCACGTCGACCGGGTAGTGGCGCAGGTCGGTCAGGGACGACGTCCCGATCCCGAAGTCGTCGACGGCGATCCGGATGCCGAGCGCCTTGAGCGCCTCGAGCCTGCGTAGCGTCGCGGGCGAGCGGTCCATCACGACGCCCTCGGTCAGCTCGAGACACAGGCGGCTCGGCTCGAGCCCGCTCTCCTCGAGCACCTGCTCGACGAGCGCGACGAAGTCGCTCTGCGTGAACTGGCGCGCCGAGACGTTGACCGACATCGTCGTCGGGACGCCGGGCGCACCGGCCACGCGCGCCGCGGCGCGGCACGCCTCCCCGAACGCCCACGCCCCGATCGGGACGATCAGCCCGGTCTCCTCCGCGAGCTCCATGAACGCGCTCGGCGCGAGCACGCCGCGCTCGGCGTGGCGCCAGCGCAGCAGCGCCTCGTAGCCGGCGGCCCGCCCGTCGCCGACGGGCAGCTGGGGCTGGTAGTAGACGTGGAACTCGCTGCGCTCGAGCGCGCGGCGCAGCTCGCTCTCGAGCTGCTGGCGCTCGCCGGCGCGCGCGCGCATGCGCTCGTCGAACAGCTCGACGTTGGACGGGCCGCGGCGCTTCGCGCGGTACATGGCGGCGTCCGCGTTGCGAACCAGCTCGTCCGCCGTCGCGTCGCCGGCCGTCGCGATCGCGATGCCGATGCTCGTGCTCACGACGATCTGCGCCGTCCCGAGGTCGAAGGACTCGACCAGCGCCTGCTCGATCCGTCGCGCCACGTCGCTCGCGTGCGTGCCGTCGGGGTCGACGTCCTCGCAGAGGATCGTGAACTCGTCGCCGCCGAAGCGCGCCACCGTGTCCGCCGGACGCAGCACGCCGGCGATGCGCTCGGCGAAGCCGTTGAGCAGTTGATCCCCGGCCGTGTGCCCGAGGGTGTCGTTGACCTGCTTGAAGCCGTCCACGTCGAGGAACATGACCGCGAGCGAGGACCCGCTGCGCCGCGCGCGCTCCAGCGCGTTCTCGAGCCGGTCGGTGAACAGCGCGCGGTTGGGCAGGCCCGTCAGCGTGTCGTGGACGGCCTCGTGGGCGAGCCGCGTCTCCTGCTCGCGCTGCTCGGTGATGTCGACGCCGGCGCAGACCAGGTGCTCGATGCGCCCGCTGCCGTCGCGCAGCGCCGAGGTCGTGCAGGCGACGAGGCGCGGCTCCCCGTCGCGCGTCACCCACCGCGCCTCGAAGTCCGACGGGCCGGTGCCGCGCAGGAGGCCGTCGATCTGCTCGCGGACCTCGGTGGCGTGCTCCGGTGCCGTGAGGACGTCCCACAGCCGCTCCCCGCGCACCTCGTCGCGACCGCGCCCGGTGGCGCGCTCGCAGGCGCGGTTGAAGCGGACGATGCGGCCGTCGGGGTCGAGCACGACGACCAGCGACGGCGTCACGTCGAGCACTGCGGCGCTCAGCTCGCGCTCCTGCTCGAGCGCGCGGTGCAGCGGCTTGCGCATCGCGATGTCGTCGACGCGACAGACGAAGTACGCCGCCGCGCCGTCGGCGTCGCGCACCAGCGAGACGCTGACGCGAACCCAGACGAACGCGCCGAGCGCGTGGAAGTAGCGCTTGTCGACCTCGTAGCCGTCGATCTCGCCCTCGAGCAGGCGATGGGTCTGCAGGAAGTCGGCCTGCATGTCGTCGGGATGGGTCAGCAGCTGGAAGGGCACGCCCTCGAGCGCGCTCACCGAATGGCCGGTCAGCTCCGCGAGGCGCGTGTTGGCGCGCAGCGCGCGACCGTTCATGTCGACGAGCGCGATCGCCACGGCGGCGCGCTCGAACGCCTCGAGCGCGTCCATCCCCTCGGGGACGGGCCAGCCGGGCTCCCCCCGCTCGATCGCGGCGAGCACCGCCTGGCCGGCGTCGACCGCGTCGGGCCGCGGATCGCGTCGCAGGAGCCCGCGCGCTGTCGGTGAGTAGTGGAATCGGGGCAACGTGGCTCGCATCCGTGCGGGCCGCCGGCCGGGTGGCATGGCGGGTGGAGGCGGAAGCATGGCGGGTCGGCGCGTCCGTGTCGCTCGGACATTCGTCCAGTCGACGTTTCGGCGACCCGCGGCCGAGCCGTGGCGGGGTGTACTAGCATCCGTCTGGCACCGAAACCAACGGGGGAGCTGGCGGGCGAGCCGGCTGAGATGGCGCCTGACGCCGGCGCCGACCCTTCGAACCTGTGGGGTAATGCCCGCGGAGGGAGCGATGCAGATCACGACCGAGGCAGTCGTCGAGGAGCCTCGAACCGCTGCGCCGAACGAGGCCGTCGAGCTGGTCGATGTGCGTCGCGTCTTCCGCGGCGGCCCGAGCCCCGTCGAGGCGCTGGCGGGCGTCACGCTGCGCGTCCGGGTCGGCGAGGTCGTAGCGGTCGTGGGGCCGAGCGGCTGCGGGAAGTCGACGCTGCTCGAGCTCGCGTGCGGCCTGCAGGCGCCGGACGGGGGCAGCGCGCGGGCGCTTCCGGCCGCGTTCATGCCGCAGCGCGATCTGCTGCTCCCCTGGCTGAGCGCGCTCGACAACGCGGCGCTGGCGCTGCGCGCGCAGGGACTTGCGCGACCGCGGGCGCGGGCGCGAGCGGCAGCGCACTTCGAGGCGTTCGGGCTGCGCGGCTTCGAGGCCGCGCGGCCGTGGGAGCTCTCGGGCGGCATGCGCCAGCGGGTCGCCTTCCTGCGCACGCTGCTCGCGGGCACGCCGGTGCTGGCGCTCGACGAGCCCTTCGGGGCGCTCGACGCGCTGACGCGCGAGGAGCTGCAGGGCTGGCTGGCCGCGATGCTGGCGCGCGAGCCGCGCACCGTGCTGCTCGTGACGCACGACGTCGAGGAGGCGATCGTGCTCGCCGACCGCGTGATCGTGCTCTCGCCGCGTCCCGGGCGCGTCGTCGCCGAGCTCGACGTACCGCTGGCCCGACCCCGCACGCGCACCGACGCGGCCGTGGTCGCGCTACGCGCGCGCACACTGGAGGCCCTGGCATGACCGCGGCGGCGCTCGTGCTCGCGCTGCTCGGCGGCTGGGAGCTCTACGCCCGCCTCGGCGGGGTCGACTCCTTCATCCTGCCCGCGCCGAGCGAGATCGCGAGCGCGCTCGCCGCCGACCGCGCCCTGCTGTGGTCCAACTTCACCGTGACGGCCGGCGAGGTGCTGCTCGGGATCGCCGTCGCGCTCGCCGCCGGGCTGGCGCTCGCGCTCGCGCTGCACCTCTCCGGAGCGCTGCGCCGGGCCGTGTACCCGCTGCTCGTCGCCTCGCAGACGATCCCGATCGTCGTGATCGCGCCGCTGCTCGTCGTGTGGCTCGGCTACGACATCGGGCCCAAGCTCGTGATCGTGGCGCTCGTCTGCTTCTTCCCGATCGTCGTCAACGCGCTCGACGGGCTCGCGCGCGTCGATCCAGATCTGCTCAAGCTCATGCGCACGTTCGGCGCGTCGCGCTGGCGCACGCTGTGGAGCGTGGAGCTCCCGGCGACGCTCCCGTCGCTGTTCAGCGGCGCGAAGATCGCCGCGACCGTCGCCGTGATCGGCGCCGTCCTCGCGGAGCAGGCCGGCTCGAGCGAGGGGCTCGGCCACCTGCTGCTGCAGGCCATTCCGCAGCTCGAGACCGCGCGCGCCTACGCTGCCGTGGTGCTGCTGGCGGCGCTGGCGATCGGGCTGTTCCTGGCGCTCACGGCGCTCGAGCGGGTCACCGTGCCATGGGCGCGGCGACCCGTCGGGCGGGGCGCATGAGCGTCCGCCGCGGACGCGTGCCCGCGTCGCGGGTCCTCGCGGGACTGCTCGCGCTGGTCGCGCTGCTCGCGCTCGTGGGCTGCGGCGAGAAGCAGGAGGGCACGACGCCCGGCGCGGGGCGGCCGTTCCGGCTCGTGCTCGACTTCTTCCCCAACGCGAACCACGTCGGCATCTACGCGGCCCAGGCAGACGGCGACTTCGCCGCCGCCGGGCTCGCCGTGAAGATCGAGAGCCCGGGCGATCCGGCCGCGCCCTTGCGCCTGCTCGCCGCCGGCCGCGCCGATCTCGTCATCTCCTACGAGCCCGAGGTGCTGCTCGCCCGCGCCAAGGGGCTGCGGGTCGTCTCGGTCGCGGCGCTCGTGCAGCGGCCGCTGACCTCGATCGTCGCGCTCGACGCCAAGCGCATCCGTACCCCGGCCGATCTGCGCGGCAAGCGCGTGGGCACCGCCGGGATCCCGTACCAGTCGGCCTACCTGCGCACGATCCTCGCGCGCGCCGGCGTCCCGGCGCGCAGCGTGCGCGAGACGAGCGTCGGCTTCGACCTGATCCCGGCGATGCTCGGCCGCAAGGTGGACGCGACACTCGGCGCCTACTGGAACTACGAGGCGATCCAGCTCGAGCAGAAGGGCAAGCGCCCGCGCGTCATCCCGGTCGATCGGGCCGGCGTCCCGACCTACGACGAGCTGGTGCTCGTCGCGCGCCAGGACACGCTGCCGCGCGAGGGCGCCAAGGTGCGCAGCTTCCTGCAGGCCGTGGCTCGCGGCTACCGGGCCGCGCGCGCGGACCCGGCGCGCGCCGTAGGCCAGCTCGTGCGCGCGAACCCAGACCTCGACCGTCGCCTGCAGCTCGCGAGCGTGAAGCGCACGCTGCCGCTGTTCTTCCCTGCCGCGCCGGGCAAGCCCTGGGGCTACGCGGACCCGGCGCGCTGGCAGGCCTTCGGCGACTGGATGCTCGCCGCCAAGCTGGTCACGCGGCCGCCGCGAGCGGCGAGCGCGCTGACGAACGAGTTCCTGCCCGGGGAGGGCCTGTGAGCCGCGGCGGCGGCGGCAGCCGGTCGCCGCGGGCGCGCATCAGGTAGCTCGCCGCGAGGCCGCCCCAGGGGGCGTAGGGGGCGAGCAGCGCGTGGACCTCCTCGACCGTCGCGCGGGCTCGCGGATCGCCCGTGCGCAGCCGTCCGACGCGCTTGAGCAGGTTGAGGTCGCCGGCCGGGACCTGGTCGTGGCGGCCCTGCCCGCCGAGCGCGAGCATCGCGATCGTCCACGGGCCGATCTCGGGGATCGCCTCGAGCCGGCGCCAGCCGCGCTCGTGATCGGCCGCGTGCAGGTCGATGCGCCCGGCCGCGATCTCGCGCGCGGCGCGCACGAGCGCCAGCGAGCGCGCGGCCGAGAGGTCGAACGACTGCAGCAGCGCCGGCGCCTGCGCCGCCACGACGCTCGCCGGGGGCGGCGCGCGCAGGCCGCTCGCCGGGCAGCGAGCGCCGAGCCGCCACACGATCCGGCGCTGGATCGCCGCGGCGCGCGGATAGTCGATCAGCTGCTCGGTGATCGCGGCGAGCAGCGCCTCGAAGGGCTCGGGCCGGCGCCGGACGCGCAGCGCGGGGTCCGCGCGCACGAGCGGCCCGAGCAGCGAATCGCGGCGCATCCGCTGGTGGAACGGCCGCAGGTCGTCGTCGACGCCGAGCGCGAAGCGCATGCGATCGATCGCGGCCGCGGCCGCGTCGGGTCGTTCGGCGCGGGCGCCGAACAGCACGCTGCCCCCGGCGAGCTGCGCCACGCGCACGACGACGAGCTCGCCTTGCGCCTGCACCAGGCGCGTGAGGACGCCGTTGCGGGCTCGCAGGACGCCGTCAGCGCCTCCGCCGGGCAGCCGGAACGGCCACGGCGGACGCACCTCGACGCGGCGCTCGATCACCGCCGTGAGAGCAGGTGCACGTCGACGAGGAACGACCGCGTCGCGGCGACGGTGAGCGCCTCGCGGCGTCGCCGGCCGAGCCGCCCCCGTGCAGGACGCGAGACGAGCGCGCGCGAGCGCAGGCGCCCGAGCAGCGCCGCCGCGAGCGTCCCGAGGACGAACCCCGAGACCGCGACGAGCGCGGCGGCCGCGGGCGAGGCGACCAGCGCCGCGCCGGGCCTGTCCGCGGCGGGCGGCTCGAGCACGCGCGGCTCGTCGAGCACCGGCAGCGCGTCGATCGTCTCGACGTCCTCGCGATCGCCGTCCGTCATCGCAGCTAGTAAAGCGGACTGGCCGGACAGCGGCCTCCGTCGCGCGCGGCCCTCGGCGGGCTCAGGGCGCCGCGACGAGCTCGGCGGCGGCCGCCTGCGTGGCGCCCGACGGCTCCCCCAGCTCCCGCTCGTAGAGCCGGTAGCGGCGCACGACCTTCCCGCCCATGCCCTCCATCCCGCGGTTCATCGCCGTGTTCGTCTCGAGGATCCAGCCCATCTCGCCCCAGGTTTGCGGCGTCGCCTCCGCCGCGTCGAAGTGACACTCGTAGAACTTCGCCGCGACGCCCGTGTGCTGGTGCTCGGGCTTCACGCCGAGGGCGAACACGCGGACCCGATCGATCTTGCGCCGGTACCAGAGCACCTTCAGCCAGCCGAACGGCAGCAGCCGGCCGCGCAGGTGGATCAGTACCTGGTTGAAGTCGGGCAGCGAGAGCGCGGCGCCGATCGTCTCGCCGTCGCGCTCGGCGATGAACGCCCAGTGCTCGTCGAGGAGCGGCCTGAGCTGCTTGGCGTAGTGGCGGACCTCGCTCGCCGTCAGCGGAACGAACCCCCAGTTGCGCTCCCAGGCGGCGTTGTACACCTCGAGGAAGCGCTCGACCTCGGCCTCGAGGTCGCGCTTGCGCATGCTGCGCACCGTGATGTGGTGCTTGGACTCCACCCGCTCGGCCATCTCCCAGATCATCGGATGGACCTTGTCGCGACCCTGGATCCGCAGCTCCCACATGAGGAGGTCCATCGCCTTGACGAGGCCCGCGCCCTCGAGCAGCCGCGGGTAGTAGCGGTGCGTCCACGGGCAGAGGATCAGCGGCGGGCGCTCGTGGCCCTCGAGCAGCACGCCGCACTCGTCGTTGGTCGTGAAGTCCATCGGCCCCACCATGCGGTCGCGCCCGCGCACGCGCAGCCACGCGGCGGCGGCGTCCAGCAGCGCGGCCGCCGCCTCGGGATCGTCCTCGCACTCGAAGAACCCGAACATCCCCCAGTCGTTGCCCTGGAACTCGTTGAAGTTGCGGTCGACCTGCGCGGTGATGCGACCGACGACGCGGCCGTCGCGCAGCGCGAGGAAGTACTCGGCCTCGGCGTGCTCGAAGAAGGGGTTGCGCTTGCGGTCGAGGAACTGGCGCCGCTCGAAGATCAGCGGGGGGACCCAGTTCGGCTCGTTACGATAGAGCCGCCATGGCAGCTTGATGAAGGCGTTCAGGTCGCGTCGCGTCGCGACCGGACGGATCTCGAGGCCCATACGGCGCGCCACCCTATATGCCGACCACCACCGACGTCTTCGCCAAGGCCCGCGGCCACGACCGCGCCGAGCAGCTCGCCGCCGCGCGTGCCGCCGGCGTGCTGCCGTACTTCCGCCGGCTCGAGTCCCCGTCGGCCCCCGTCGTCGAGATGGAGGGCGCGCAGCGGATCATGCTCGGCTCGAACAACTACCTCGGCTTGACGGCCGATCCGCGCGTGATCGCCGGCGCCCGCGACGCGCTCGAGCGCTACGGCACCGGCGTCACGGGGTCACGGCTGCTCAACGGCACGCTCGACCTGCACCTCGAGCTCGAGGCCGAGATCGCCGCGTGGATGGGGACCGAGGACGCGATCGTCTTCACGACCGGCCACCAGGCGAACCTCGGCTGCCTCGGCACGCTGCTCGCCCCGGGCGACACGGTGATCGCCGACTCCGGCGACCACGCGTCGATCCTCGACGGCATCGTGCTCTCGCGGGCCAAGCTGCGGCCCTTCCGCCACGGTCGGCTCGACAAGCTCGAGCTGATGCTCGAGCGCGCCGCCGGCGACGGCGGAGGCGTGATGGTCGTCGTCGACGGGGTCTTCTCGATGGAGGGCGACGTCGCGCCGCTGCCGCAGATCGTCGAGCTGTGCGGCGCCCACGGCGCCCGGCTGATGGTCGACGAGGCCCATGCGGTCGGCGTGCTCGGGGCGCGCGGCGCGGGCGCGAGCGAGCTCTTCGGGGTCGAGGAGCGCGTCGACCTGCGGATGGGCACGTTCTCCAAGTCGCTCGCCTCCTGCGGGGGCTTCATCGCCGGTCCGGCCGACGTCGTCGACTACCTGCGCGTGTCCGCCCGCCCCTTCCTGTTCACCGCCGCGGGCGTCCCGGCGGCCGTGGGGGCCGCGCTCGCCGCGGTGCGCATCTGCCGCTCCGCCGAGGGGCCCGAGCTCTTCGCCCGCGTGCTCGACAACGCGCGCTACCTGCATCGCGGTCTGGCCGAGCTCGGGCTCAAGGTCGTGCAGCCGACGCGGCTGCCGGACGGGACCACGATCACGACGCCGATCGTCCCGATCAGCGTCGGCGACGACTGGCAGGCGGTCCTGCTCTGGCGGGCGCTCTACGACGCCGGCGTCTACACGAACGTCGCCATCCACCCGGCCGTGCCCCCGGGCGGGGCGCTGCTGCGCACGAGCGTGATGGCCTCCCACGACGCCCCGGTGCTCGACCGCGCGCTCGCTGCGTTCGCCGAGGTCAAGCGGGCGTTCGAGGCCGAGCACGGGCCGTTGCCGACCCCCTGAACGGACCGGCGCCCCCGCGAGGGGGGTGGCCGAGCGGGCCAGGGCCGGTGCCCCCGGCGCGTCCACTTGTCCAAAATCGGACAAGCCAGCGAGTGCCACGAAAAGGCCGCTCCGAGCGCCTGACGGCCCCCCGAACCGGTTGACCCCCGCAGCGTCACTCCCGTAGGTTTCCGACCCGTCGGCCGCATGGATGCGCAGCCGGGGATTCGGAATGGCCACAGGGGAGGGCTTCGGGTTTTCGCCATGCGACCCGAGGCCGGTGCGGCCTGCCTGGTCCCCGGCGCGGCATGCGCCGAACTCATCCAACACCAAACTCGAACAGCGAACCCCGGCTGCCTTGGGGTCTCAGGAGGTCACATGGAAGCCAGCGCTTCGGTCATCAGCGCGCCGCAGCACCTGCAGGCACTGGAGCGGGCCAACCAGGTCCGCCTCGCTCGAGCCGAGCTCAAGCGAGCCGTCGCCGATGGCGAGCTCACCGCCGCCGACGTGATCCTCACGTGCCCGTGGGAGGCGGAGCGCATGACGGTCGCCGAGCTGCTCACGAGCCAGCGCCGCTGGGGGCGCACCCGGGCGCGCAAGTTCCTCGTCCGCGTCCCGATGTCCGAGACCAAGACCCTCGGCTCGATGACGCAACGTCAGCGCGAGGCGCTCGCCTCGCTGCTCGCGGGCGCGAGCGCCGAGAGCTCGGAGCGCGTCGCCCTGCAGTCGGTCGCCTGAGGCGCGTCGCGTCGGCGGCGCGCCGCTCGGCGCGCCGCTGCGCCGGCTCGCCTCAGCCGTGCGCCCGCCGGTAGACCCTCCTGAGCCACAGACCGGCCGCCGCGAACAGGATCAGGGCGAGCCCCAGCAGCACGACGCGCGGCGCTCCCGCGACGCCCGCGACCACCACGCCGAACACGGTGAGCGACGCCGCGAGAACGAACGTGTGCGAGCGGAACCCCGCCGCGTGCTCGCGAATCGCGACCTCGAGCCCCGCGAGCGAACCGAGCCCGGCGGCGACGGCTACGAGCAGCCTGCCGTTGTGCTCCCAGCGCACGAAGCCCACGACGCCGATCACGATCGCGACGAGCACGGACAGCTCCGCCAGCGGGAAGCCCCCCCAGGGCGCCGGTGGGGCCCCAGCGGCCCCACGCAGGGACGTGGCGCGCGGAGCGGGCGCCGAGGGGCGCGGCTCCGCGGCCGGTGGGGCGACCGGGGCGGTCGCGGGCGAGCGTGGCTTGCGCCGCTTGGCGGCGCGTTTGCGTGAGCTGCGCGCCACGGTCAGCGCCAGCCGAGCGGTGCCGGCGTCGTGGAGCCCATCAGCGTGCGCGGGGCGGGGTCGCGGACGGCCGCGACCCCCGGGCTAAGGGACAGCCGGAGGACAGCTTCACCTGCCACCAGCCCATCAGCATGCCGATCAGCCCGAGCCGCGGCCGCACGTGCCACGCACCGCAGCCCGGCTCCCCGAGCTCGGCGCGCGTGACGCGCACCCACTTGTGACGTCGCGGCTCGAGCAGCATGCGCTCGAGCAGCACGCGGCGCTGCGCCTCCTCCGCCGCCCGCGCGGCGAGCGCGCGGCGCGCGCGCGCCACCTGCTGGGCGAGGTCATCGCGCAGGCGCTCGAGCTCGCCCAGCTCGAGCAGCCGCGGGCCGCCCGGGGCCGGCACCGACCAGTCGAGGCCGACGCGGGGGAACGCCGCCACGAAGCCCTCGGCCAGCTCGCGCTCGAGATGCGCGACCTGCGCTCGCAGGGTGCGGCGCGCCGCGCGCTCGTCGACGGCGACGCCCGTGTACGGCGCCGTCGGCACCGTCAACGCCTGCTGCTCCTCGAGCACTGGGGCCACGCCGGATCCTCCCTCCTCGCTCGCAGCGACTCTAGCAACGCGGCGGCCCGCCGGCGACGGCCGGCGGGCGGGTCCCGGTGGGTCCTCACCGCGTGCCGAGCACCTCGAGGCAGCGCCAGAACGCCTCCTCCACGTGGATCGCCGTGACGCCCGCCACGCGCAC
>DAIOGP010000004.1:0-2571 GCA_036745135.1 Solirubrobacteraceae bacterium | reverse complement strand
ATGGCGAGCGCGTCGTCGAGCAGCCCGCGCGAGCGCAGGCCCCCGTGCACGAGGCGCTCCAGCGCGAGCGCCTCGATCGGCGTGCGCTGAACGTCCGGATCGAGCCCGAGGTGACGGAAGAAGACGCGGTATGCCCACGGCACCGGGTCCTGGCGCATCGTGATCGCCTGCGCTCCGCGGAACCGGTCGGAGAGTAGGCGGAGCTGGCGGCGGACGTCGCGCGTGCTGCGTCCCGTCCGCGCCGGCACGGTCACGCTGAGGAGCGCGAGCTCGGGAAACTCGGCCCGCACCGCCTCGGCGACGGTGCCGGCGACGAGCGCGGGGCCCGCATCCGCGCTCGCGCTCACGCGGGCGGGCTCCAACCGCGGACCCGAGCGCCGGCCACGAGCTCCCGCAGCCGGGCGACGAGCGCGCCGTCCCCGACGAGCCCGACGGTCGAGCGCATCACGCGCCCGCCGGGGTAGGCGAAGGTGATCGTCGGGCACACGGCGACGCCGTAGAGGTTCGCCACGAGCCCGTCGTGGTCGTAGCCGACCGGAAAGCCCCAGCCCCGCGCGCGCACGAGCCTGCGCAGGGATGCGCGACCGCCGCGGATCGCCACGGCGGCGAACTGCACGCCGGGGAAGCGCCGCCGGATCCGCTCGATCCCGTCGAGCTGACGCGCGCACACGCCCCCGCGCGAGGCGATGAACGCGAGCACGACCGGACCGCGCTCGCGCAGCTCGCATACGTTCAGGATCTGCCGGCCCCGCACGGCGCACGCGGGCCGGCGGCCCGCGCCGCCGCTGTCCGCGCGCGTGGCGACGTTGGCGTCGCCGCTGAGCCCGCCGAGCGCGAGCGGCATCGCGAACGGCGGCAGCGTCACCCCGGCCGGCAGCCCGCGCGAGCCGGGTCCGATCGTGTGCAGCGTGTTGTAGGTGATCCATCCGAGCACGCCGACGACGATCAGGACGAGCAGCATGCGCCCGCCGCGCCGGCCGCCCGCCGGCGCGGGCTCCGTCATGCCGTGCGCGGTCGGCGCCTGAGCCGCAGCGCACGCCGCGTGGGCGCGCGCAGCCCGCGTCGCTCGGCGATCGTCAGGGCGGCGGGCAGCACGAGCAGGAGCCCGAGCAGCGAGGCGCTGAGATCGATCACCGTGACGAAGCCGAAGTCGCGCAGCATGCGGATGTCCGAGAGCCCGAGCACTGCGAACCCGGCGACCGCGGTCGCCCCCGACGCGAGGACCGCGGCGCCGGTCGAGCGATAGGTCCGCGCGAGCGCGTCCACGTGCTCCTTGCCGGCCGCCCGCTCCTGCCGGTAGCGCGCCGAGAGCAGCACGGCGAACTCGGTCGAGATCGCCACGACGAGCGCCCCGAGCGATGCCGACATCGGATTCAGCGGCACGCCGCTCACGAACACGAGCAACGCCGACCAGCCGGTCGCGAGCACGATCGGCGCCAGGGTCACGAGCACGTGGCGCACGCGGCGGTAGGCAACGAGCAGGACCGCCGCCACGCCGAGCAGCGCCGCGAGCAGCGTGACGAGGCGCCGCCAGGGCGACGCGAGCTTCGTGTTGGCCTCCGCCGCCAGCACCGGCAGGCCCGCGAGCCGAGCGCGCACGCCGGGCGGCGGGTCGAGCTGGCGCCGCATCTCGTCGAGCACCCGCTGCTGGGCGTCGAGGTCCATCAGCCGAATCCCGAAGGCGAGCGTCGCCACGCGGCGATCGGACGTGATGACGGCCTGCCGGAAGTATGGCGGCACCGCGTCGAGCAGCCGCCGGATGTAGGCCCGGTCGGTCCGTGCGGCGCGCGTCGCGAACAGGTCGGTGAGCGACAGCGCAGGGCACAGGGCCACTCGCCCGCAGCCGGCCGCCGGACCGTAGCCGTAGCGCTTGAGCAGACGCCCCTGGTAGTCGCGCATCCACCGGACCACGCGCGGGTCGGTGAGGTCGCGCGCCTCGACGAGCAGGTCGACCTCGCCGCTCACGCCCGTCGCCGACTGGAGCGCCTTCAGATCGCGCAGCGCCGGCAGGTCGGCCGGCACGAGGCGCGTGACGTCGGAGACGACGGGGGTCTGCGCATCGGCCGCCCAGCCGATGGCGGCGAGCGCGGCGGCGAGCGCGAGCACGCGGCCCGGTCGCCGGGTGCTGTGCCCGAGGGCCGCGCGCCCGAGCGCGGCCAGGCGCTCCCGCGCGCGGTGCGCGAGCGGTCGCCCGCGGCGCGCGGGCGGGCTCGCGGCGAGCAGCTCGCCGGCTCCGCGCCACGCGGAGCCGAGCGCGAGCGCGAGCCCTCGCTCCGCGGCGGGGTCGTCCGCGCGCCGGGCCGCGAGCGCCAGCGCCGCGAGGCCGGCGGCCAGCGCGCAGCCGAACGCGACGGCGATCCCGAGCACGAGCAGCAGCCCGAAGCCACGGACCATCGGGACGGGCGACAGGACCAGCACGAGGAAGCCGACCGCGGTCGCGAGCGCCGCCGTGGCGAGCGTCGGGCCGCCGGCCGCAACCGCTGCGCGCGCCGCCGCGCCCGCCGCGACGGTCCCGCCGCGGCGTTGCTCGTCGAAGCGCGCCTGCAGCTGGATCGCGTAGTCGACCGCGAG
>DAIOGP010000003.1:0-15856 GCA_036745135.1 Solirubrobacteraceae bacterium | reverse complement strand
GGCGTCGAGAAGCGCGCGGTCGAGGAGGCGTGCCTGTCGGCCGGGGCGCGCCAGGCCTACCTGATCGAGGAGCCGATGGCCGCCGCGATCGGAGCGGGGCTGCCGGTCGGCGAGCCGACCGGATCGATGGTCGTCGACATCGGCGGTGGCACCTCCGAGGTCGCGGTCATCTCGCTGGGCGGGATCGTGGTCTCGCAATCGATCCGCGTCGGGGGCGACGAGCTCGACGAGGCGATCATCAACTACGTCAAGCGCGAGTACAAGCTGCTCATCGGGCAGCAGACGGCGGAGGAGGTCAAGCTCGAGATCGGCTCCGCGTTCCCACTCGAGGAGGAGGTCCAGGCCGAGATCCGCGGCCGCGACATGGTGTCGGGCCTGCCCAAGACGGTCGTCCTCACGAGCGAGGAGGTGCGGATCGCGCTCGAGGAGCCGGTCTCGCAGATCCTCGACGCCGTCAAGGAGACGCTCGACCGCACCCCGCCCGAGCTCGCCTCGGACATCATGGACCGCGGCATCATGCTGGCCGGTGGCGGCTCGCTCCTGCAGGGGCTCGCCGAGCGCCTGCGCGACGAGACCCAGATGCCCGCGCACCTCGCCGAGTCGCCGCTCACCTGCGTCGCCGTCGGGTCCGGCCGCTCGCTCGAGGAGTTCGAGGCCATCCACCGCAGTCATAAGAATTCACGGAACCGGCGGCGCCGCTGATGCAAGCGCGCCCGGTCCCCCCGCAAGGCTTGGAGATGCTCGACTCGTGTACGACAAGACGGTTCGCAGGCGACGAGCGGTGCTGGCACTGCTCGTCGGTCTGTCCCTGGCCCTGCTGACGGCCTACTTCGGCGAGTCGCGCGGGGGTCCGCTGCACTCGGTCCAGCGCGGCGTCCTCGAGGCGCTCGCGCCGGTCCAGGACGGCGCCAGCCGCGTGCTGAAGCCGTTCCGCGACCTGTTCGGCTGGGCCGGCGACACGCTCGACGCCAAGGGCGAGCGCGACAAGCTCAAGCGCGAGAACCAGCAGCTGCGCCAGCAGGCGCTCGCCGGCGAGGCGGCCGTGCGCGAGAACGCCCAGCTCAAGGCGCAGCTCGGGTTCGACGAGCAGTACGGGTTGACCGGCTTCGGCCGCGTCACCGCGCGCGTCACCGGCGGCAACCCCACGCTCTGGTACCGCACGATCCAGATCAACAAGGGCTCGGATGCCGGAGTGCGCGCCGAACAGCCGGTCGTGACCGGCGACGGCCTCGTGGGCAAGGTCCTCGAGGTGGCGCCCGACACGGCGCAGGTGCAGCTGATCACGGACAGCGCGAGCGGCGTCTCGGCGCGCGTCAACAACAGCGGCGTGACCGGGATCGTCGAGACGAAGGTCGGCAACCCCAGCGACCTGCTGCTGGACGCGCTCTCGCCGGGGCCGCCGGTCGTCATCGGCGCGCGCGTCGTCACCTCGGGCTCGACGACGAGCCGGCTGGAGTCGCTGTTCCCGCCCGGCATCCCGATCGGGCAGGTCACGCGCGTCGACGACGCGGCGAAGGTCGTGCACCTGAAGGCCTACGCGGATCTGCGCCGGCTGGAGTTCGTCCAGGTGCTGACCACGCGGGCGCCACGGCAGTCGGCGCAGGCGCCATGACGGTCTCGCCCGGACTCGTCGCCCGCGTCGCCGGGCTCTGCCTGGTCCTCTTGATCGTGCAGCTCGCCGCCGTGTCGCAGGTGATGGTGCTCGGGGTGAGCGCCGACCTCTCGCCGCTGATCGTGATGTCGGTCGGGCTGCTGCTCGGCTCGGTTCCAGGCGCGATCGTCGGCTTCGGCGCGGGCCTGTTCGTCGACCTCGCCCTCGTCCAGACGCTCGGCGTCTCGTCGCTCAGCCTACTCGCCGTCGGCTACGGCGCGGGTCGGCTGCGCGAGCTGCGCGACCCCGCGCACGCGCTCCTGCCGCTCGCGGTCGGCGCCGCCGCGACCCTGCTCGCGCAGACGGCCTTCGCGGTGCTGCAGTTCCTGCTCGGGGTCGACGGGCCCGTCAGCTTCCTGCTCGTGCGCCAGATCGTCGCGACGGTGGTCGTCAACGCCGCGCTCGCGCTGCCGGTCTTCGCGCTCGTCCGCCGGGTCCTGCTGCGCCACATGCCCGAGGACCCGCGCCGCCGGCGCCGGCGCGCGTACACCACCGGCGGCCTCAGCCCGCTCTCGCGCTCATGATCCAGTCGCCCGACGAACGCCGCCCGCCGATCACCCCGCAGCTCGCGATGCGCGTCGCGGTGCTCGGCGGCGTCGCGTTCACGCTGTTCGCGATCGTCTTCTTCCGCCTGTGGTTCCTGCAGGTGCTGACGGGCGACCAGTACCTGGCCCAGGCCCGGGACAACCGCGTGCGCCAGATCGCCGTCGAGGCCGCGCGCGGCGAGATCGTGGACCGCAACGGCGCCCCGCTCGTCACGAACCGGCCGGCAACGGCCGTCGAGGTCGACCCGGAGAAGCTGCCGCCCGAGGGCAGCCCCGAGCTCGCCACGTTCGCGCGCCGGCTCGGGGGCGTGATCGGCATGTCGCCGCGCGCGATCCTCACCAAGGTCTCCAACCAGCGCGAGCAGGTGCGCACGCTGAAGCTGCCGTCCTACCTGCCGGTGACGCTGAAGACCGACGTCGCGGGCGCGGCGGCCGCCTACCTCGCCGAGCGCCAGGACCAGTTCGCCGGGATCGACCGGCGCAGCGTGTTCGTCCGCTTCTACCCCCACCGGGCGCTCGCCGCCCAGCTCTTCGGCACCGTCGGGGAGATCACGAAGCCGCAGCTCGAGCTGCGCGCGTTCCGGGGGCTCGCGCCGGGCGCGCGCGTCGGGCAGGGCGGGATCGAGGCGCAGTACGACGAGTACCTGCGCGGCAAGCCGGGCGCCGTGCGGCTGAAGGTCGACGCCGCCGGTCGCGAGAAGGGCCGCCTGCCGCTGAGCCAGCCCAAGCCGGGCCAGCAGCTCAGGCTGTCGCTCGACCTC
Source organism: Solirubrobacteraceae bacterium (assembly GCA_036745135.1). Lineage (GTDB taxonomy): Bacteria > Actinomycetota > Thermoleophilia > Solirubrobacterales > Solirubrobacteraceae > DAIOGP01. The sequence continues at coordinate 12,899 of DAIOGP010000003.1, read as the reverse complement.
GGGCTGCAGTCCGCGGGCGACCAGGCGCTGGCGCGCGCGCTCGCGGCCGCGCGCGCCAACGGGCACTCCGGCGCCCGCGCCGGCGCGTTCGTGGCGCTCGACCCTCGCGATGGGGAAGTGCTCGCGCTCGGCTCGGCGCCGAGCGTCGACGCCAACGAGCTGGCGCGCCCGCTGAGCGTGCGGCGCGCCAAGGAGATCTTCGCCCCGGCCGATCCGAGCGCCGCGCCGCTCGCCAACCGCGCGCTCCAGGGGCTCTACCCGACCGGCTCGACGTTCAAGCCGATCACGGCGCTCGCCGCGCTCAGCTCGGGGCTGATCACGCCCGACTCGCCGATCAACGATCCGGGCTTCTTCAAGCTCGACGCGCTGCGCACGCTCACGAACGCGGGCCGGGTGGTCAACGGCGTGATCTCGCTGCGGCGCGCGCTCGCGATCTCCTCGGACGTCTTCTTCTACACGCTCGGCTACCGCGCCAACGGCCTGGGGCCCGTGATCCAGCGCTGGGCGCACACGCTCGGGCTCGGCCGGCCGACGGGCATCGACCTGCCCGGCGAGGCGAGCGGCGCGGTGCCCGACGCGAAGTACGTCAACCGCCGGTACGAGGCGCGCAACCGCTGCCTGGCGCGGATCGCGGCGCGCAAGCGGGCGGGCGAGGCGAAGGTCCCGTCGACGCTGAGCTGCGGCTTCTTCGACCGGCCGTGGTCGATCGGCGACAACGTGAACCTCGCCGTCGGCCAGGGCTACCTCGAGGCGACGCCGCTGCAGATGGCGGTCGCGTACGCGGCGCTCGCGAACGGCGGGCGGATCGTCAAGCCGCACCTCGGGCTCCAGGTCGAGACCGGCTCCGGGCGCGTGATCCAGCAGCTCACGCGGCCCAAGCCGCGACGGATCGACATGAACCCGGCCTTCCGCCAGGCGATCCTCGACGGGCTGCGCGCGGCCGCCTCCGGCGACGGGACCTCCGGCGCGGTCTTCAAGGGCTTCCCGTACCCCGTGTACGGCAAGACCGGCACCGCGCAGCGCAACGGCCAGTCCGACCAGTCCTGGTACGTCTGCTTCGTGCTGGACAAGCGGCGCCCGATCGTGATCGCGGTCACGGTCGAGAAGGGCGGGTTCGGCGCCGAGGCGGCCGCCCCGGCGGCGCGCTGGATGCTCTCGCAGTGGCTCGGGGCCCGCAAGCGGTTCGTCGCGGGGACGTCGAAGACGCGATGAACGTCACGCCGATCCAGCGCCCCGGCGACGCGCCGCTCCCGGCGCCGCGGACCCTCGGGCTGCCGTTCGACCCGCTGCTCCTGGCGGCCGCGGTGGGGCTGCTCGTGTGCTCGCTCGTGACGGTCGCCGGCGCGACGCGCAACGAGATCCCGGGCGACCCCAACCACTACCTCGACCGCCAGGCGATCTACGGTGTGATCGGACTCGTGCTGATGTTCGCGCTCTCGCGCCTCGACTACTCCCGCCTGCGCGAGCTGAAGCTCGGGCTCTACGGCCTGATGCTCGCGACGATCCTGCTCGTGCTCGGCCTCGGTGGGCTGACGCGCGGCTCGCGGCGGTGGATCTCGCTGCCCTTCTTCCAGTTCCAGCCCTCCGAGCTCGGCAAGCTGCTCCTGATCGCGTCGCTCGCGGCGTTCATCGTCGATCGCGCCCGTTGGCTGGGCGATCGGCAGACCTCGGCGCGGATCATGCTGCTCGCGCTGCTGCCGGCGCTGTTCGTGATCGCCCAACCGGACCTCGGGACGGGGCTCGTGTTCGTCACGATCGCGGTCGCGATGCTGTTCATCGCCGGCACGCCGTGGCGGCACTTCGCGGCCTTCGCCGTGGTCGCGGGGCTCGCGGTCGTGCTCGTGCTCGTCGTCGCCCCCGCGCTCGGCGTGCACCTCCTGAAGCCCTACCAGGTCGATCGTCTCACCGCGTTCCTGCATCCCTCTGACGATCCGAGCAGTGCCGGCTACCAGCAGAACCAGTCGCTGATCGCGATCGGCTCGGGCGGCAAGACCGGCCGCGGTCTGGAGCAGGCGACGCAGACCACGCTCAACTACCTCCCGGAGCAGAGCACGGACTTCATCTTCTCCTCGCTCGGCGAGCGCTTCGGCTTCGCCGGCTCCGCGCTCGCGCTCTCGCTGTACGCGCTGCTGATCTGGCGGGCGCTGCGGATCCTGACCGTCGCGAAGAACCTCTACGGCTCGCTGATCGCGGGCGGCATCGTCGCGATGCTCATGTTCCAGGTGTTCGTCAACGTCGGCATGACCCTCGGGATCATGCCCATCACCGGCGTTCCGCTGCCGCTGCTCAGCTTCGGCGGCTCATCCATGCTCGTCACGTTCCTGGCGATCGGCCTGCTGCAGTCGATCTACGTCCAGGCGCGCGACATCGAGGCGCGCAAGGGGCGCGCCCTCCTCTCCCAATGAACCCGAAAAGGACAATCTCTTGAAGAAGCAAGTGCTCGTATCCGTCGACCGCGCCGAGACGCGCGTGGCGATGCTCGAGGCGACCGGCATGCCGGGCCCCTCGACCAAGGGCCGCGCCCGTCGCCGCACGGCCAAGCCGGCCAGCGGCTACCGCGTGGCCGAGATCTACCTCGAGCGCCGCGGCGGGCGCTCGATCGTCGGCAACATCTACAAGGGCAGGGTCGACACCGTGCTCGCCGGCCTCGAGGCCGCGTTCGTCGACTTCGGACTCGACAAGAACGGCTTCCTGCACGTCGACGACATCGTGCTGCCGGGCGTCGAGACGCCGCGCCGCGGCCGCGGCCGCGGCGACGGTCCGTCGATCACCGACCTGCTCAAGACCGGGCAGGAGATCGTCGTGCAGGTCGTCAAGGACCCGCTCAAGACCAAGGGCGCCCGGCTCTCGATGGAGGTCGCGATCGCCGGGCGCTACATGGTCTACGCCCCGACCGGCGAAGGCGTCGGCGTCTCGCGCCGACTCGAGGACAAGGAGCGCGAGCGGCTGCGCAAGCAGGCCGCGAAGCTCGACCTCGGCGGCGGCGGCGCGATCATCCGCACCGCCGCGCACGGAGCGGCGCGCGCGGACTTCGAGCGCGAGCTGCAGTACCTGTTCAAGCTCAACGAGGTGCTGCAGAAGCGCGTCGAGACGACGCAGGCGCCGGCGATGGTGTTCCAGGAGGCGGACCTCTCGGTGCGCGTCGTGCGCGACATCTTCTCCGCCCACTTCGAGCGCGCGGTCGTCGACGACGAGCAGCAGTACCACCGGCTGATCTCGTTCTTCACGCGCACCGCGCCGGAGCTCGTCGACCGCGTCGAGCTCTACACGGACGAGGTGTCGCTGTTCGAGTACTACGGCGTCGACACGGTCATCGAGGGGATCCTCGACCGTCGCGTCGACCTGCCCAGCGGCGGCTACCTGATGATCGACTACGGGGAGGCGCTGACGGTCATCGACGTCAACTCCGGCTCGTTCGTCGGGCGCGGGAAGGGCGCGCGACTCGAGGATACGATCACGAAGACGAACCTCGAGGCGGCCGAGGAGGTCGTCAACCAGCTGCGCCTGCGCGACATCGGCGGCATCATCGTCATCGACTTCATCGACATGGCGCGCGCGCGCAATCGCGACGCGGTCCTCAAGACGCTGCGCAAGTCGCTCGACGAGGACCGCACGAAGACCTTCGTGGTCGAGATCTCGCCGCTCGGCCTCGTCGAGATGACGCGCCAGAACGTCACCGACGGCGTGCGCGAGATCATGACCCGCGCCTGCCCCACGTGCGAGGGGCAGGGCGTGATCAAGTCCGAGGAGACGATCGCGATCGAGTTCGAGCGCCGGCTGCGCGAGCTCGTCAAGCAGCCCGACAAGCAGCCCGTGGAGGCGTTCCTCGTGCGGATGAACCCGCGCGTCTCGTCGGTGTTCACCGGCAACGGCTCGCGCGTGCTGCACCAGCTCGAGGAGGACACCGGCAAGTACTTCCACTTCGAGGGCTCCGAGGGGCTTCCGATCGACTTCTTCGACCTCGTGCTCGAGGGCGCGCAGGACGAGGTGATGGAGCGCGCCGTGCCGTTCCGCGCCGGCGACGAGGTGCTGGTCGAGATCGTCGAGCCGCACATGTACGCCGTCGACGACGCGGTCGCGAAGGTCGACGGGTACATCATCTCCGTGCGCTCCGGCGGCGGGCACGTCGGCGAGAAGCGGCTCGTGCGGATCGAGGAGGCCGGGCGCACCTCCGCTGTCGCGACGATCATCGACAACGGCGCCGGACCGGCGGCCGACACCCCGGCACCGGCCAAGCGCGCGCCGCGCCGACGGGCGAAGCCGGTCACCGTCGAGGCCCCCGCGGAGGCGGTCGAGGAGACCGGCGCGGTCGACGCGCCGCCCGCAGCCGACGCGCCGGAGGGCGGCGATGAAGGGGCCGCCGAGGACGCTGATGGCGTACCATCCAAGCCTCGGCGCCGAGGCCGCAGGGGCGGACGGCGCCGTTCCCGTGCCAGCAGCGGCGCGAGCGACTAGGCGGAGAACATGTACGCGATCGTCAAGACCGGAGGCAAGCAGTACCGCGTCGAGCCGGGGCAGACCCTGCTCGTCGAGCGGCTGCGTGAGGACGCGGGCGCCAAGGTGGCGCTGCAGCCGCTCCTCTACCGCTCCGACGAGGTCGTGTTCGCCGGCGCGGAGCTGGAGAAGATCAAGGTCGAGGCAACGATCCTCGGCCACGAGCGCGGTCCCAAGCTGCGGATCTTCAAGTTCAAGCCCAAGCGCGGCTACAAGCGCACGACCGGGCACCGCCAGGAGCTGACCCGGATCGAGGTCACCGACATCAAGCTGCTCGCACGCAAGCCGGCGGAGACGAAGGCGGCCACGGTCCAGGATGCTGCGCCGGTCGAGCAGGACGCGCCCGCGCGCAAGCCGGCCGCGAAGCAGCCCGCGGCGGCGAAGCCGGCCGCGGCCAAGCCCGCCGCCAAGAAGCCCGCGGCGAAGAAGCCGGCCGCCGCCAAGCCCGCCAAGCCCGACGCGAAGCAGGAGGACTCCGATGGCGCATAAGAAGGGCCTCGGCTCCAGCCGCAACGGCCGCGACTCCAACCCGCAGTACCTCGGCGTCAAGCTGTTCGCCGGCCAGGTCGTCAGCGGTGGCGAGATCATCGTGCGCCAGCGCGGCACCGTGTTCAAGCCGGGCAACGGCGTCGGGATCGGCAAGGACCACACGATCTTCGCGACGCGCCCCGGCAAGATCGCCTTCACCGTCGGTCGTCGCGGGCGCGTGATCTCGGTCGAGCCCGCCGCCGAGTAGCGCCGCGGTCGCGGAGCTCGTCGGGCTGCTCAGACCCCCTGCGCCACGGGGCGCACCAGGATCTCGTTGACGTCGACGTGCGGCGGCTGCTCGACGGCGTACATCACCGCACGGGCGATGTCGGCGGCCTCGAGCCCGTCGGTCGGACGGTCGTCGAAGAACGGCGTGTCGACCATCCCGGGCTCGATCAGCGTGACGCGCACCCCGCTGCCGTCGAGCTCCTGACGCGCGGCCTCGCCCATCGCGGTCACGGCCCACTTGGTGCACGAGTACAGGGAGCCGGGCAGCGCGCGGCGACCGGCGACGGAGCCGGTGAGCAGCAGGTGCCCGCGCTGCTCACGCAGCGCCGGCAGCGTCGCCCGGACCGTCAGCGCCGCGCCGTAGACGTTCGTCAAGACCATGTCGCGCCAGTGCTCGGGCGTCGACTCCAGGAAGCCGCGCGGGGCGCCGAAGCCCGCGTTGGCGAACGCCACGTCGATCCGGCCGAACGCGTCGAGCGCGGCGGCGACGAGCGCCTGCTGCTCGGGCCACGCGGTCACGTCGCAGCGCACGGCGAGCGCGCGGTCGCTGCCGCCGAGCTCGGCCGCGAGCGCCTCGAGGCGGTCGAGCGAGCGGGCCGCGAGCACGAGCCGGTAGCCGGCGGCGGCCGCGTGGCGCGCCGTCTCGGCGCCGATTCCGGTCGAGGCGCCCGTGATTAGGAAGACCCGTTCGTGGGCGGGGGCGGTGGTGTCAGCCATTGCAGCCCTTTCGTCGATTGCGCTCTGGGAGGATCCCCTGATGCTGTACGACAAGGCTCGCAGCTTCGTTCAGGCCGGGCGGGGCGGCGACGGTTGCGCGAGCTTCCGCCGCGAGGCGCACGTGCCCAAGGGTGGCCCGGACGGCGGCGATGCCGGCCGCGGCGGCGACGTCGTGCTCGTCTGCGACGACTCGCTGCGCGACCTGCAGAGCTTCCGCCACCGCGCCAGCTACCGGGCCGGGCGCGGCGGGCACGGGCAGGGCGCGCTGCGCCACGGCGCCGACGGCGAGACGCTGCTCGTGCGCGTCCCGCCGGGGACGGAGGTGGTCGCGGACGACGGCGCGCGCTATGACCTCACGACGCCGGGCCAGCGCGTCGTCGTGGCGCGCGGGGGCAGCGGCGGCCGCGGGAACAAGCGCTTCGCGACCGCGACGCGTCAGGCCCCCCGCTTCGCCGAGCGCGGCCTGCCGGGCGAGGAGCGCTGGCTCGAGCTGCGGCTCAAGCTGCTCGCCGACGTCGGGCTCGTCGGGCTTCCCAACGCCGGCAAGTCGTCGCTGCTCGCCGCGCTGACGCGGGCGCGGCCGAAGGTCGCCGACTACCCGTTCACGACGCTCGAGCCGGCGCTCGGGACGATCGAGCGCGACGACCGCCAGCTCGTGATCGCCGACATCCCGGGCCTGATCGAGGGCGCGAGCGCCGGCGCCGGGCTCGGCCACGACTTCCTCGCGCACGTCGAGCGCACGCGGCTGCTGGTCCACGTGCTCGAGCTGGCGCCGCTCGACGGCTCGGACCCGGTCGCGAACCACCGCACGGTCGAGCAGGAGCTCGAGCTGCACGACCCGCGCCTCGCCGCGCTGCCGCGCGTGCTCGCGCTTTCCAAGGCCGACCTCGTGCCGGCGGAAGAGGCCGAGGCGGCCGCGCGCTCGTGGCGACAGCGGCTCGACGGCCCCGTGATCGTCACGTCGAGCGCGACCGGCGAGGGGCTCGAGCAGCTCGTGCTCGAGCTCTTCCGTGCCGTGCCGGTCGCGCCGCCGGTGGCGCAGCTGCCGGAGCCCGAGGCGCTCGCCGAGCACCGCGTGTTCCGCCCGGCGGCCGGACGCGGCTTCCGCGTCGAGCGCACCGGGGAGCGCGCGTTCCGCGTCAGCGGCGCCGGGATCGAGCGGCTGATCGCGCGTCACGACCTCGAGAACGAGGAGGCGCTCGCCTACGTCGAGCACCGGCTGGGGGCGCTGGGGGTGATCCGGATGCTCGAGGAGCACGGCTTCGAGCCCGGCGACGAGATCGAGATCGGCGGCGTCGTGTTCCAGCTCGATCCGGGCGCGGCCGCGTAGTCTCTCGGCGGCGATCCGTAGTCCGTCGCCTGACGGCGCGCAACTTCGGCGTGTAGCGTGCGTTGCAGGTGGTCAGGGGGACGGCCCGCTCCGCGTGCTCGTCCGGGTTCGACAGCACGAGGAGGAGCAGTGTCCGGGAGACGAGCTTCGCGGTGGGGTTGGTGCGTGGCGGCGATCGGCGCGGCGCTGTGGCTGCCGGCGGCGGCGGGCGCGAACGTGTCCGTCGGGCACTCCGGCTGGTTCTGGGGCAATCCGCTGCCGCAGGGCAACGACATCGCGGCCCTGGACTTCGCCGCCCAGCGCGGATTCGCGGTTGGCGCGTTCGGCACGGTGCTGCGGTCCGACGACGCGGGGCGCACCTGGAGCGGGCTGAGCTCCGGGCTGGCGAACGACCTGGCGACCGTCGACGCCGTCACGTCCGACACGCTGATCGTCGCCGGCGGCTGCGCGCTGCGCCGCTCCGACGACGGCGGGCTGACGTTCCGGCGCCTGCCGTGGACCGCCAGCGAGCAACGCTGCCAGGCCGGAATCGCGCAGGTCGCGTTCCCGTCGGCGAACGTCGGCTACCTGCTGCTGTCGAACAACCGCCTGCGCAAGACGACCGACGGCGGCAAGACGTGGGCCGATCCCGGCGTCGAGGGCCTGCCGACGCCCACCGACGTCACGTTCCCGAGCGAGACCACGGGCTTCGCGACCGCCGGCGGGGGGATCTTCCGCACCGTCGACGGCGCGCGGACGTGGACGAGGCAGGCGTCGCCCGCGGCGAACATGAACGCCGTCTCGTTCCCCACGGCGGCAGCCGGCTACGCGGTCGGCTCGGGCGGCACGATCGCCAGGACCGCCGACGGCGGCACCACGTGGGACGTGCGCACGACGGTGCAGGACGGCCCGGCGCCGAACCTGACCGACGTGCGCTGCGGCACCGCCGAGCTGTGCGCGGTCTGGGACGGGAGCCCGAGCGGTGCGCGCAAGCTGCTGCGGACGGTCGACGCCGGCGTCACCTTCACGCCGGTCGACCCGTTCGGCGGCGCGTCGCTCGCCGCCGGCGGCCTGACGCGGCTCGCCGTCGCGTTCGCGTCGGCGACGCGGGTCGTCGCGATCGGCTTCGGCGGCGTGACCGTCGCCTCCGACGACGGCGGCGCGACCTTCGCGCGCATCGGCGGCGCGATCGCCGACGCCTTCGACTTCGCTCGCGTCACCTCGGCCCAGGTCTACCAGGTCGCCGGCCGCGCCGGGCGCGTCGCCGTGACGGTCGACGGCGGCCGGACGTGGACCGGCGTCGGCGTCCCGGTGAGCCGCGGCCTCGCCGACCTCTCGTTCGCCAGCGCCACCGTCGGCTACGTGCTCGACGCGGACGGCTCGCTGCTGCGGACCGACAACGGCGGCTCGAGCTGGTCGGCGCTCGACACCGGGACGGGCGGCGCGGCGTCCTCGCTGCTCGCCGTGAGCCCGGACGTCGTGCTGATCACGGCGGGAGGGACGGTGCGGCGGTCCGCCGACGGCGGCGTCACCTTCAGCGCGGTGTCCGCCAAGGCGGTGGCGCGCGGCGCCACGCGGCTCGAGCGCGCGGGGGCGGCGGTCGTCGTCCACGGCTCGGGGCTGATCGCCGTCTCAACCGACGCCGGGCAGCGCTGGCAGCGCGTCAAGGCGCCCGCCAAGCGGATCGTGAGCGTCGACTTCGTCAGCGCCAAGGTCGGTTTCGCGACCGACCGCACCGGTCGCCTGTGGAGCACGCTCAACGGCGGCCGCACCTGGCAGCCGCTCGATGCGGTGGGAGCGTCCGTCGACGAGGTCGCGTTCGCCGATCGGCTGAACGGCTATGCCCGCGGCGATTGCTCACCGCCGCTCGCGGCGAGCGTCGGGTGCCTGCTGCGCACCTCGGACGGCGGCCGCAGCTGGCGCCCGCAGGTGGTCAGCTCCCAGGCGCTCAAGAACGTCGCGATCGGGAGCGCCAGCAGCGCGGTCGCCATCGGCTACGGGGGCGGCTGGGTGTTCGCCACGACGGGCAGCGGCGACTCGGCGGGCGACTCGAGCCTCACGCTCAAGACCCCGCGCCGCGCCCTCGACCGCGCCACGCTCAAGCGCCAGAAGGGCCGCGTGAAGCTCACGGGCAGGCTCAGCCCGGCCGCGTCGGGCGCGAGCGTCACGGTCGCCTACCGGCCGGCCGGCCGGTCCTGGCGCTACGCGAGCGCGCAGGTCAGCCGCAACGGCTCGTTCTCGGCCACGGTCGCGATCACCGGCACGACGACGTTCGTCGCGTCGTGGCCGGGCGACGACGTCCACGCCGGCGCGGGCACGCCGGCGCTCACGGTGACCGTCGGGCGGTAGCGGAGACGCATGTGGGTGGCCGGCACCCGGGCTCTCGCGCCCGGGCCCGCCGGCTCGTCCCGAGAGACGTTCTAAGCTGCCCGCCCGCATGGGCTGCACGGTCGTCAAGCTGGGTTCGAGCATCGTCGCCGACGAGACGGGGGAGCTGCGCGCCGCGCAGCTCGAGCGTCTTTGCGGCGAGGTGGCCGACCTGCACGACCGTGGCGAGGACGTCGTGGTGGTGACGAGCGGCGCGATCGCCCGCGGGATGCGCGTGATGGACCTGCCGCTGCGCCCGAGCGCGATCGAGGAGCTGCAGGCCGCGAGCGCTGTCGGCCAGGGCAAGCTCTACCGCGTCTACGACGAGCTGCTGCGCGACCGCGGCGTGACGACCGCGCAGGTGCTGCTCACGTTCTTCGACATGAGCGCGCGCATGCACTACCTGAACGCCCGCCAGACGCTGGGCACGTTGCTGCGCTGGCGCGTCGTGCCGGTGATCAACGAGAACGACACGACGACGACGGACGAGATCTCCTTCGGCGACAACGACTTCCTCGCCGCGCAGGTCGCGATCCTGCTGGGCGCCGACACGCTGCTGCTCCTGACCGACCAGGACGGGCTCTACACCGCCGATCCGCGGCACGACCCGGCCGCCGAGCTGGTCGGCGAGGTGACGGACTGGGCGGCGCTCGAGGAGCTGCAGATAGGCCACGCCGGCACGGCGATCGGCTCGGGCGGCATGCGCTCGAAGGTCGTCGCCGCCGAGATGGCGACCGCCGCCGGGGTGACGACCGTGATCTGCAGCGGCACGCGGCCGGGCGCGCTGCTGCGCGCCGCGGCGGGCGAGGCGGAGGGGACGCGCTGCCCGCCGCAGCCCGTTCGCCACTCGAGCTTCAAGCTGTGGCTCAAGTACGCGAAGCCGACGCACGGGACGATCACCGTCGACGACGGCGCCGCCCGCGTGCTGCGCGAGGCGGGCACGAGCCTGCTGCCGGTCGGGGTGGTCGACGTGAGCGGCGACTTCGACGCCGGCGACGCCGTCGAGGTCGTCGATCGCGCGCGGCAGCCGATCGGCAAGGGCATCTCGAGCTACTCGGCCGCCGAGCTGCGCCGGATCAAGGGCCTCAAGTCGGCGCAGGTGCGCGAGCTGCTGCCGCAGGCCACGGAGGAGGCCGTGCACCGCGACTACTTCGTGCTCGCGTGAGCCGCCGGGACCCCGGCCCGCTGCTGGTCCGCACCGGGACGCTGCCGTAACCTTGGGCTGACGATGGCCACCGCCGCCCAGTCCGTCAGCGACCTCTGCGTCTCCGCGAAGCGCGCCGCCGGCGCGCTCGCGCAGCTCGACACCGGCACCAAGGACGCGGCGCTGCACGCGATCGCCGACGCGCTGCTCGCGCGCGCCGAGGAGATCGTCGAGGCCAACGCGCGCGACCTCGAAGCCGGCCGCGAGGCCGGGCTCGTCGTGGCGCTGCTCGACCGGCTCGCGCTCGACCCCGGTCGCATCGGGGCGATGGCCGACGGCGTCCGCCAGATCGCCGCGCTGCCCGATCCGGTCGGCGAGGTGACCGACGGCTTCCGCGCGCCCAACGGGCTCGACGTCCGCAAGGTCCGCGTGCCGCTCGGCGTCGTCGCGGTCGTCTACGAGGCGCGGCCGAACGTGACGATCGACGCCGCGGCGCTGTGCCTCAAGTCCGGCAACGCGGTGCTGCTGCGCGGCTCGTCGACCGCGGCGAGCTCGAACGCGGTGCTGGCCTCGATCGCGATCGAGGCCGCGGAGGCGGCCGGCCTGCCGGCGGGGGCCCTGGGGCTGGTCGCGGGCGGCGGGCGCGAGGAGCTCGCGCAGCTCGCCACGCAGGAGGGCCTCGTCGACCTGATCATCCCGCGCGGCGGGGAGGGGCTCAAGGCGGCCCTGAAGGCCGTCGCGACGGTGCCGGTGATCTACGCGGCCTCGGGCAACTGCCACGTGTACGTCGACGCGACCGCCGACCTCGACGCGGCGGAGGCGATCATCCTCAACGCCAAGGTGCAGCGACCGGGCGTGTGCAACGCGGCCGAGACGCTGCTCGTGCACGCCGACGCCGCGCCGGCATTCCTGCCCCGCGCGCTGGGGGCGCTGCGCGAAGCGGGCGTCGAGCTGCGCGTCGACGGGCGCTCGCGCGCGCTCGCCGGCGGGCTGGCGGACTCGCTCAGCGATGCGACCGACGCGGACTGGGACACGGAGTTCCTCGCGCTGATCCTCGCCGTGCGGATCGTCGACTCGGTCGAGGAGGCGATCGCGCACGTCAACGCCCACGGCAGCGGTCACTCCGAGGCGATCGTGACGCGCGACACCGCCGCCGCGCGCGCGTTCCAGCACGGCGTCGACGCGGCCTGCGTGTACGTCAACGCGTCGACGCGCTTCACCGACGGCGGCGAGTTCGGCATGGGCGCGGAGATCGGCATCTCGACCCAGAAGCTGCACGCGCGAGGGCCGATCGGGCTGCGCGAGCTGTGCACGTTCAAGTACCTGGTCGAGGGCGACGGGCACGTCCGCCCGTAGCAGCGCGTGGCTCGCATCGGGATCCTCGGGGGGACGTTCAACCCCCCGCACATCGGCCACCTCGTCTGCGCCCAGGAGGCGCACGCCCAGCTCGGGCTCGACGTGGTCGTCCTCATGCCCGTGCACGCGCCGCCGCACAAGCCGGCGCGCGAGGACCCCGGGCCGGAGCACCGCGTCGAGCTCTGCCGCCTGGCGACCGCGACGGACGAGCGGCTCTCCGTCTCGCGGCTCGAGGTCGACCGGCCCGGGCCGTCGTTCACCGTCGATACCCTGCGGGAGCTGCATGACACGGCACCTGGAGACGAGCTCGTCCTGATCGTCGGCGGCGACATGGCCGCGAGCCTCCCGACGTGGCGCGAGCCGGAGGAGGTCCTGGCCCGCGCGAGCGTCGCGGCGACCGCGCGCGAGGGGCTCGAGCGCGAGCAGATCGTCGCCGCGCTGGCGGGGCTCGAGGGCGGCGACCGGCTGACGTTCTTCGACATGCCGCGCATCGACGTCTCCTCGACCATGATCCGCGCGCGCGTGGCGAGCGGGAAGCCCGTCCGCTACCTGGTTCCGGACGCCGTCGCGCAGTACGTCGAGCGCCATGGCCTCTACCGGGTCGCGGTGACCGCCGGATGAGCGACGCGCAGCTGAGCGGCCGCGAGCTCGCCGAGCTGATCGCCGGCTACGCGGCGGACAAGAAGGCGGCCGAGATCGTCGAGCTCGACCTGCGCGGCGTGCTCGGCTACACCGACTACTTCGTGATCTGCACCG
>DAIOGP010000002.1:8541-17345 GCA_036745135.1 Solirubrobacteraceae bacterium | reverse complement strand
CCGTAGATCGAGGTCGAGCCGTAGCGCTCGCGCGCGACGACCGGGCCGAGCACCGAGTAGGGCGCGAAGGCGAGCAGCAGGGAGAGCGAGAACGCGAGGACCGTCGCCCACACCCAGGCGCGCGAGCGCACCTCGCGCCAGCCATGGCGCAGGTCGCGCACGAAGCTCCCGGCGGCGGCGGCCGGCGCCGCCACGCCGCGCCGGCGGGCGCGCACCCGCAGCAGCAGCGCCGCGCTGACGAGGAACGAGGCGGCGTCGAGCGCGAACGCGGTCGCCGGCCCGAGCCCGACGACGAGCGCGGTCGCGATCGCCGGACCGGCGAACTCGGCCACGTTCTCCGTCAGGCTCGTGAGCGCGCGCGCCGGCTGGATCAGCTCGTCCGGGACCGTCTGCGGCAGCAGCCCGGTGTAGGCCGGGCGGAAGAACGCCTCGGCGGTGCCGAAGGTGGCCTCGATCGCGACGATCTGCCAGATCGGGACCCGCCCGGCGACGATCAGCACGGCGAGCAGCGCGTGCACGGCGAAGCGCACAAGATCGGCCGCGATCATGATCTGCTGGCGCGGCAGCCGATCGGCCCAGACGCCGCCGATCAGCAGGAACGCGACGAGCGGCAGCACGTGCGCGCCGAGCACGAGGCCGAGGTCGGTCGCCGAGTCGCCCTGCCCGATCACGAGCAGCGCGAGCGCGACGAACACGATCCGGTCGCCGGCGGCGCTGATCGACTGGCCCAGCCAGAGCCAGCGGAAGTTCGGGTGATCCCAGAGCTCTCTCAGATGCCGCACGGCGGCCCTCCGTCGACGCGCGGACGCGCCGGCGTCCGCGGTGCGGGCGAGGTCCGGAAGCGCCGCTACATGCGGCTCAGTCTACGCCGGGCCCGGGGCCGCGCGCATCGCTGCGGAGCGGGCGCGGCGCGTGCCCGGGAGGTCCAGTGCCGACCATATACTGGCCCGGCTGTGCCCATCCCGAGGGCCATTCGCGGCGCCGCGTGGGGGCTGCTGGTCGCTGGTGTCGCCGCGCCGCTCGTGCGCCGGCGCCTGCGCCTGCACCCCGCCACGGTCGTCGCCACCGCTGCGAGCGCGCCCTTCGCGCTGTGCGTGCTCGCGCCGCGAAGCCGCGCGCGCGACTTCGGGACGTGCACGCTGCAGATGTGGGCCTACGTGGCGGCCTACCAGATGCCCAACGACGATTCCGCGGCGCTCGAGCGCCGGGTGCGGATCGACTACCCCGTGCGCGTCGATCGCGTCCTCGGGCTCGGCACGCTGCCGACGCTGCGCCTGCAGCGCGCGCTTGGGCGCCCCGGTCCGTTTCGCCGCTTCGAGAAGGTCCTCGTCTGGGCGCACTGGATCTGGTTCACGGTCCCGCACGGCACGCTCGCCTACCTGCTGCTGCGCCGCCGCGAGCGCTTCCCGCGCGCGGCGGTCATGACCTACGCGGTGTTCGACGTCGGCGCCGTGCTGTACTGGCTCGTGCCCACGGCGCCGCCCTGGTACGCCGCGCTCCACGGCCGCGTGCACGACGGGCGGCTGCCGCAGATGCGGCGCATGATGGTGGAGTACGGCGAGCATTTCTGGGGACACCGTTGGCAGCCGCTCTACGATTTCCTCGGAGGGAACCCGCTTGCCGCCATGCCGTCGCTGCACTTCGCCACCTCCGTGATGGCCGCGTCGCTCCTGAGCGAGGCCGGACCGGTCGAGGGCGCGGTCGGCTGGAGCTACGCGCTGACGCTCGGCTTCGCGCTCGTCTACCTCGGCGAGCACTACGTCGTCGACCTCGTCGCGGGCCTCGCCCTGACGCAGACGGTGCGGCGCCAGGGGCCGCGGGTCGCGCCGCTGCTGGCGGGCATCGGGCGGGGCATGCAGCTGCTCGAGGCGCGAGCAAGGGCATAGGCGGCGGCATGGACGAGCTTCCCGGCCGCACGCGATCCCCGGCGCCGCTGACGACCGGCACCTCGCAGCTCGTCGGGAACGGCGCCGAGGAGGAGATGCCGCGCGTCAAGATGACGCGCCGGGCCGTGATCGGGCTCGTGCTGTTCACCGTCGCGGCGATCGGCTTCCTCTACTTCGTGCTGCCCCGGATCGCCGGCCTGCGCCAGACCTGGTCGCGCCTGGCCGACGGCAACGCGTGGTGGATCGCGCTCGCCGTCGGGTTCGAGGTCGTGTCGTTCCTCGGCTACGTCGCGCTGTTCCGCACCGTGTTCGTCCGCGGCGGATCGCGGATCGACTGGCGCGAGAGCTACCAGATCACGATGGCCGGCCTGGCCGCGACGCGCCTCTTCGCGGCCGCGGGCGCCGGTGGCGTGGCGCTCACGGCCTGGGCCCTGCGGCGCTCGGGGATGGAGCGCCGGATCGTCGCCTGCCGGATGATCGCGTTCCTCGTGCTGCTGTACGGCGTGTACATGCTCGCGCTCGTGCTCGGCGGCCTGGGACTGTGGCTCGGGGTGCTCAGCGGTCGCGCGCCGCTCAGCCTGACGCTCGTGCCGGCGATCCTCGCCGCCTGCGTGATCGTGATCGTCCTCGCGATGGCGCTCGTCCCCTCGGACTTCCAGCGCCGGCTGCTCGACTGGCGCATCGGCTCGGACCGCGTCAAGCGCTGGGCGCACGGCGCGGCCACCGTGCCCGCCTCGATGTCGAGCGGCGTGCGCACCGCGATCTCGATCGTGCGCTCCAACGACGCCGGCGTCGTGGGAGCCGTCGTGTGGTGGGGGTTCGACATCGCCGTGCTGTGGGCGTGCTTCCACGCGTTCGGCGGCTCGCCGCCGGGCGGCGTGCTCGTGCTCGCCTACTTCATCGGCATGCTCGGCA
This sequence comes from Solirubrobacteraceae bacterium, assembly GCA_036745135.1. GTDB lineage: Bacteria > Actinomycetota > Thermoleophilia > Solirubrobacterales > Solirubrobacteraceae > DAIOGP01. Next base: position 14,544 of record DAIOGP010000002.1, on the reverse strand, counting down.
ACACGCTGCCGCTGCCGGGTGGGATCGGCGGCGTCGACGGCGGCATGATCGGCGCCTTCCTCGCCTTCGGCGTCGATGACGGGCTCGCCGTCGTGGCGGTGCTCGTCTACCGCGGGATCGCGTTCTGGCTGCCGACGCTCCCGGGTGCGCTCGCCTATCTCCAGCTGCGCAAGACCGTGAAGAGCTGGACCGCCGCCCCGGCGCGGGTGAGCGCGTAGGGGAAGCGGCGCGCGTAACGGAATTGCGCCGCGTGCCACTATAGAAAGTAAAGTCAGGCCCTCGAAACACCAGTCGAAAGCGGAGAGTCCATGGCAGACGTCGAGAACGTGATCATCATCGGCAGCGGTCCCGCGGGGTACACGGCCGCGCTCTACACGGCGCGCGCGAACCTCGAGCCGCTCGTGATCGAGGGCTTCCTGTGGGGCGGCCTGCTGCAGCAGACGACCGACGTCGAGAACTACCCCGGTTTCCCCGAGGGCGTCATGGGCCCCGAGATGATGCAGCGCTTTCGCGACCAGGCCGAGCGGTTCGGCACGCGCTTCGTCACCGACCAGGCGACGCGGGTCGAGCTCGCGAGCATCCCCGGCGGCGTGCATCGCGTCTGGGTCGGCGACGAGGAGCACCGCGCCCGCACCGTGATCCTCGCCATGGGCGCCGAGCACCGCAAGCTCGGGGTCCCCGGCGAGGAGGAGCTGTCCGGGCGCGGCGTCAGCTACTGCGCGACCTGCGACGCGGCCTTCTTCAGGGACCGCCCGACGATCATCGTCGGCGGCGGCGACTCGGCCATGGAGGAGGCGATCTTCCTCGCCAAGTTCTCCTCGAAGGTCGCGATCGTCCATCGCCGCGACGAGTTCCGCGCGTCGAAGATCATGCTCGAGCGCGCGCGTGACACCGAGAACATCGAGTGGCTCACGCCGTTCGTCGTCGAGGAGTTCCTCGCCGACGACAAGGGCGCGCTCGACCGCGCGCGGCTGCGCAACGCCGAGAGCGGCGCCACCAGCGAGCTCGAGCTGGCGGGCGCGTTCATCGCCATCGGACACGTGCCGCAGTCCGAGATCGTCAGCGGGCAGGTCGAGCTCGACGAAGGCGGCTACGTCGTCACCGACGGCCGCTCGACGCGCACGCGCCTCCCGGGCGTGTTCGCGGCCGGCGACCTCGTCGACCACACCTACCGGCAGGCGATCACGGCCGCCGGCAGCGGCTGCCAAGCCGCGCTCGACGCCGAGTGGTACCTGCGCGACACGCCGGCGGCCGAGCCCGAGCAGGAGCCGGTCGGAGCGCAGTAGCGCCGGGCCCGCGGGCCCGGGTTCAGCTCGGCCGCAGGTAGATCGGGTTCGAGAGGATCCACGTCCGGTCGTGGCCGCGGAAGGGGAGCGCGACCTCGACGCGGTACACGCCGGGTCGCTCGACCGGGTGTTCGAGCCCGGTGCCGTCCGCGCTCGCGATCGCCTCGCCGTCGCGCACGAGCACGAGCCGCGCCGGGCGCGGGGCGCTCGCGCGCAGGACCGTGCCCGGCGTGAGCACGGCCTCGGCGCCCATCGGCAGGGATGCGGCGCCCTCGGCCCAGAACGCGAACCCGCGCGCCGGGGCGAGCGCGTCGAGCGCCACGTAGCAGCGCCCGGCCCGCAGCGCCGCGTAGATCCGCGCGCGGTCGGCGTCGGCGTCGCCGTCGCCGTCGAACGGGCGCTCGAGCAGCACGTGCGTGCGCAGCAGCGAGAAGGAGCGCGCGTAGCCCATCAGCCGCACCACGCGCCCCGCGACCCGGCGCCCGATCTGGTGGGCGTCCGCGCCGCCGATGGCGACCACGGGGCGCGCGCGCGTCAGGCGGTCCCAGGTCGCGAGGTTGTCGGCCGGCGGCCCCGCGACCGCGCGCGCGGGGTCCGCGACGAAGCGCAGCGCGTGGCGGCGCCCGGTCAGCGCCTCGACGCTGTCGGTGAGGAAGCTCCAGACCTCGAGGCCCGTGTAGCCGGTGGCGTCGAGGTCCCGCCACGGGATCCCGCCGCGGGCTCGCGCGAAGTGCTCGGAGCCCCGCGAGAAGGGGTGGGCCAGGAAGCCGAAGCCACCGGCCGCCGCGACCGCGTCGACGATCCCCTGGGCGTCGAGCCCGGCGTGCACGAGCGGCTCGTCGAGGCCGAACGCGAGGTAGTGGTTCGCGCCCTTGGGCGAGACCTCCTCGCCGACGCAGACGAGCGTCGGGCCGTGCCAGCGCTCCTCGCCGGCGCGGCGCGCCGCCAGCGTGTCGTGGTCGGTCAGCAGGATCGCGTCGACGCCGGCGCGCGCGCCCGCGGCGGCGATCTCCGCGACCGTGCCCGTCCCGTCCGAGTGACGCGAGTGGACGTGGATGACGCAGGCGGCGTCGTAGAGCGGCGGCGCGGCCACTAGATGGTTGATTCCGAATTGGCGTGCCTGCGGGGGCGTGGCAGGGCAAGCCGGGCGGTGGCGGCGAGCGAAGCTCGTAGCCGGGCTACGGGCGAGCTCGACGGTGCCGATCCGGCGCCGTCGTGCCGCGCCAGCCGCAGGTGCGGGAATGAGGAATCAACCATCTACGCGAGCGCGCCCAGGAAGGCGGCGATCTCGCTGGCGAAGCGCTCCGGCTCGTCCTCCATCACGAAGTGCCCCGCGTCCTCGAGGACGACGAGCTCGGCGCCCGGGATCTCGGCCTGCAGGCGCCGCGCGCCGGCGAGCGGCGCGAACTCGTCCTGCGCGCCCCAGAGCACGAGCGTCGGCACGTCGAGCGCGGCCAGCGCGCCGGCGTAGGGCAGGAGCTTCTCGAAGTCGCCGGAGCGATAGAGCTCGAGCGCGCCGCGGCGGCGCGCCTCGTCGGCGAGGCACTTCCAGTACTCGTCGATCGCCGCGTCCGGCAGCCGTGGGCTCGCCTGGCGCAGCACGGCGGCAACGACCTCGCGCGTGATCGCGCCGATCGCCGCCTCGCCCTGGACCTCGGTGCGGAACGTCTGCGCCATCCCGTGCCACTTCCCGTCGGGGAAGAAGCCCGTGTTGCTGATCACGAGCGCGCTCGCGGCGACGCCGGGGTGGTCGCACGCCCAGCGCAGCCCGATGAGCCCGCCCCAGTCGTGCACGCAGAGGGCCACGGGGCCGAGCCCGAGCGCCGCGTGGAAGCGCTCGAGCGCGTCGACGTGGCGCTCCCAGGTGCCGGGCGGGTCGACCGCGGAGTCGCCGTAGCCGGGCAGGTCGGGGGCGAGCGCGCGCCAGCCGCAGGCCGCGAGCGCGGGCAGCACCGCGCGCCAGGCGTAGGACGAGTTCGGCCAGCCGTGCACGAGCAGCGCGGTCGGGCCCGTGCCCTCCCAGCCGTCGGGCAGCGCCTCGCGATAGGCGAGGCCGGCGGCGACCGGCAGGCTCATGCGGTCCTCCGGGGGCGCGTCGCGGGCCGTATCGGGTTGGCTGGCTCCATCTACGGGGTGAGCACGATCTTCAGCGCCTCGCGCCGATCGTAGAGCGCGTAGGCCTCGGGCGCCTGCGCGAGCGGCATGTGGTGCGTGACGAGCGGGCTCGGGTCGAGCACGCCGGTGGCCATCAGGTCGAGCACGCGGTCGACGTGCGCGATCACGTTGGCGTGCCCGGTGCGCAGCGTCAGCGCCTTGATCCAGACGAGGCCCATGTGCACCTCGCAGCGCTCCGCGTACACCCCGACCGCGACCACGGTGCCGCACTTGCGCGCGAGGCGCACGGCGAGCTCGAGCGCGCGCGGGTCGCCGACCGCGTCGATGCAGACGTCCAGCCCGCGTCCGTCCGTGGCCGCCTTGACCTCGGCGCGTGGGTCCTGCTCGGTGAGGTGGATCGCCGTGGCGCCGAACGCCGCCGCCACGGCGAGTCGCTCCGCCACCGTGTCGATCGCGAACACGCGCGCCGCGCCGGCCGCCTTCGCGGCCTGGACGGCGCACAGCCCGACCGGCCCGAGGCCGAGCACCGCGGCGCTGTCGCCGAGCGCGAGGCCGGCGGCGTGCACCGCGTGGTAGCCGGTCCCCATCACGTCGCCGGCGAACAGCGCGACGTCGGCGGACATCCCGTCCGGGACGCGGCGCAGCGTGAGGTTCGCGCGCGGGACGAGCGCGCGCTGCGCCTGCGTGCCCTGCAGCGCGCCGAGCGTGGCGCCGTGGCCGAACGTCCGCGACTCGTCGCACTTGTGGTACTCGCCGCGCAGGCAGAAGAAGCACGTGCCGCAGGCGGTCTGGAAGCAGCCGAGCACGCGGTCGCCGACCGCGACGCGCGTGACGGCGTCGCCGGCGGCGATCACCGTGCCGACGTACTCGTGGCCGAGCGTGAACCCCGGCTCGATCTGCACGCGGCCGTGGTAGATGTGAAGGTCCGAGCCGCACACCCCGGTGGCCTCGATCGCGACGATCGCGTCGTCGGCGGCCAGCAGCTCGGGCTCGGCGCGCTCCTCGAGCCGGACCTCGCCGGGCGCCTGGAAGGTCACGGCGTGCACGGCGGGCAGCCTACGGCTTCGGCCTGGCGCTAGGCTCCCGCGGTCCGCGCCGACGGGGCGGGCCAGCGCACGACGAGGGGAGAGCGACCGATGGCAACCGACGTCTCGAAGGCCGTGCTGATCACGGGCTGCTCGTCCGGCATCGGCCACGCGACGGCCGAGCACCTCGCCGGGCGCGGCTTCACCGTCTACGCGAGCGCGCGCAAGCTCGACGCGATCGCCGATCTCGAGGCGCGCGGCTGCCGGCTGCTCGCGCTCGACGTCTGCGACGAGGCCTCGATGCAGGCCGCCGTGGCCGCGGTCGAGCAGGCCGAGGGCGCGGTCGGCGCGCTCGTCAACAACGCCGGCTACAGCCAGAGCGGCGCGATCGAGGACGTGCCCATGGCGGACGTCCGGCGCCAGTTCGAGACCAACGTCTTCGGCCTGATCCGGATGTGCCAGCTCGTGCTGCCCGGCATGCGCCGTCAGGGCCACGGCCGCATCGTGAACATCGGCTCGATGGGCGGCAGGCTGACGTTCCCCGGCGGCGGGCTCTACCACGCGACGAAGTACGCGGTCGAGTCGCTCAGCGACGCGCTGCGCTTCGAGGTCCGCGCCTTCGGCGTCGACGTCGCGCTGATCGAGCCGGGGCTGATCAAGACGAGCTTCGGCGCGACGGCCGTCGGCTCGATCGAGGCCGCCACCGACAGCGCGGGGCCCTACGCGAGCTTCAACGCCGCGGTCGGCGAGGCGACGAAGGGCGTCTACGAGGGCCCCTTCGCGCGCCTCGGCGGCGGTCCTGAGACGGTCGCGCACGCGATCGAGCGCGCGCTCACGGCGCGCCGGCCCAAGCCGCGCTACCCGGTGACCGCCTCGGCGCGCATGTTCATGGGCCAGCGGCGGCTGATGCCCGATCGCGTGTGGGACGCGTTCCTGCGCACCCAGTTCCCGCAGCCCAAGGAGTCGCAGTGAGCGCCGCGGACGAGCGCCCGGACGCGGGCGCCGAGGTCCACGACGTCGCCGCGGGCGAGGGGTACGCCGTGGCGAACATCGACGCGCTCGGCGAGCGCCACGGCTTCCGCAAGATCCGCTCGCACCTCGGCGTGACGGCGTTCGGCATCAACGCGATCGTGATCCCGCCGGGCTACGAGACCGGGCGCCACTTCCACGACGTGCAGGAGGAGACCTATTTCGTCCACCGCGGCCGGCTCGAGTTCCAGTTCGGCGACGGCTCCAAGCACCTGCTCGGCCCGGGCGGCGTCGCGCGCGTCGACGCGACGACCGTGCGCAAGATCCGCAACGCCGGGGACGAGGACGCGATCTACGTGATCGCCGGCGGCAAGGACGGCTACGTCGGCCGCGACGGCCGCGTTCCCGAGGGCGAGACGAGCCGCTTCGGGCCCAGCGGCCCGCCCGGGGCGTAGGCCTCAGCCGGCGTCCGGGTACTCGTGGAACCCGGCGCCGGTCGCGCGGCCGAGGCGCTCGTCCCACACCAGGTGGCGCAGCAGCGGCGCGACGCGATAGCGGTCCTCGCGGTACTCGTCCGCGAGCGCGTCGAGCACGCCGAGCACGTGGTC
>DAIOGP010000002.1:3938-8441 GCA_036745135.1 Solirubrobacteraceae bacterium | reverse complement strand
AGCGGCGGCAGCGCGTGGAACCCGACCTCGGCCCCGCCGGGATCGAGCGCCCGCAGCGAGCCCTCGGCGCAGAGGATCGCCTGCGGGCCGCCCTGGAGCGGCGGCTCGTCCGCCGTCGCCCCGCAGTCGAGGATCAGGAACGGGACCTCGCCCTCGGCCTCCTCGGGCCAGGCCGCCTCCCAGCCCGCCGCCACGGCGAGCTCGCGGAGCTCGCGCGCGAGGGCTCCCGGTCCGGCGATCACGACGAGGCCGTCACCGCCGCCGGCCGCCGGCGGCTCCGGGTCCGGCTCGCGATGGGCGTCTCCCGCGTAGTCGTAGTAGCCCCGCCCCGTCTTGCGGCCGTGGCGGCCGGCCGCCACCATGCGCGCCGCGATCGGGGAGGGTCGCCAGCGTGGCTCGCCGAAGCTCTGCTCGAAGAAGCTGCGCGAGACCTCGAGCCCGACGTCGACCCCGACGAGGTCCATGAGCTCGAACGGGCCCATCCGGAAGCCGCCGCCGAGGCGGCAGATGCGGTCGATCTCCTCGACCCCGGCGATGCGCTCCTGGAGCAGGCGCAGCGCCTCGAGGCCGAACGGCCGGTTGCAGCGGTTGACGAGGAAGCCCGGGCCGTCGCTCGCGCGGATCGCGCGCTTGCCCATCGCCTCGCCGGCCGCGTGCGCGACCGCGAGCGCCGCGGGCGAGGAGGCCTCGCCGGCGACGACCTCGACGAGGCGCATGACCGGCGCGGGGTTGAAGAAGTGCAGGCCCACGACGCGCTCCGGCGCGCGCGCCGCCGCCGCGATCGCCGTGACGGGGAGCGAGGAGGTGTTCGTCGCGAGCACGCAGCGCTCGCCGACGATCTCCGACAGGCGCGCGAACAGCGCTTGCTTGAGCTCGAGCGACTCCGGCGCGGCTTCGATCACGAGCTCACAGGGCGCGAGCTCCTCGAGCGCCGCTGCCGGCTCGAGCCGCGCCGCCGCGGCCTGCGCCGCGGCCGGCTCGATGCGCCCGCGCGCCGCCGCCTGCTCGAGCCCCGCGCGCACGGCGTCGACGCCGCGCGCCAGCGCCTCGGGCAGCGGGTCGTGCAACAGCGTGCGCGCGCCCGCCGCGCAGGCGAGCTGCGCGATCCCGATGCCCATCGTCCCCGCGCCGACCACCCCGATCGTCGCCGGCGCGCCGACCGGGTCCCCGGCGGCGGCCGGCGGTCGCTCGCTCGCCGGGTCGGTCACACTCCCGCGCGCTCGCGCGGCGCCGCGGGCTCGGGGACGAGCGCGTTGATGCCGGTGGCCGCGCGGCCGATGATCAGCTTCTGGATCTGCGAGGTGCCCTCGTACAGCGTGGTGACGCGCGCGTCGCGGAAGTAGCGCTCGACCGGGTAGTCGTCGACGTAGCCCGAGCCGCCGTGCACCTGGATCGCGGTGTTCGCGCACTTGACGGCGGCCTCGGTGGCGTAGAGCTTCGCGATCGAGGTCTCGAGCGTGCTCGGGCGCCCCTTGTCCTTGAGGAAGCCGGCGCGCCACACGAGCATCCGCGCGGCCTCGGTCTCGACGACCATGTCGGCGATCATCGCCTGCACGAGCTGGAAGCTCGCGATCGGCCGCCCGAACTGGATCCGCTCCTTCGCGTACGAGACCGAGGCGTCGACGGAGCCCTGGCAGATGCCCACGCACCCGGCGGCGACGCTGTAGCGCCCCGAGTCGAGCGCGCTCATCGCGACCTTGAAGCCGTCGCCGACCTGGCCGAGGAGGGCGTCGTCGCCGACCTCGACCTCGTCGAGCGCGAGCGAGGCGGTGTCGGAGCCGTGCAGGCCCATCTTCCCGTGGATCTCCTGGCTCGAGAAGCCGGGCGAGTCGGTCTCGACGAGGAAGCACGCGAGGCCGCGATGCGCGAGCTCCGGGTCGGTCTGCGCGAAGACCAGCGCGAGCTTCGCGTGGTTGCCGAGCGAGATCCACATCTTCTGGCCGCTGATCGACCAGCCGCCGTCGGTCTTGCGCGCGCGCGTCTTCTGGTTGGCCGCGTCGGACCCGGTGTCGGGCTCGGTCAGCCCGAAGCACCCGAGCCACTCGCCCGAGCAGAGCTTGGGCAGGTAGCGCTGCTTCTGCTCCTCGGTCCCCCAGCGCACGAGCGACGAGCAGACGAGCGAGGTCTGCACCGAGATCACGGTGCGCATCGCCGAGCAGCCGCGCCCGACCTCCTCGACGATCACGGCGTAGGTGAGGTAGTCGAGGCCGGCGCCCCCGTACTCGCGCGGCACGATCGCGCCGAGGTAGCCCTGCTGCGCGATCAGCCCGACGAGCTCGGTGTCGAAGTGGTGGTTGCGATCGTTCTCGCGTGCGCGAGCGACGATCTCGCGATCGGTGAACGTCCTGGCGGTCTCGCGGATCAGCTGCTGCTCGTCGGTCAGGTCGAAGTCCATGTCGCGCTCCTCGCGGGGGCTTGTCGGGCCCGCTGGACGCTACCGGACCCCCGCAGCCGCGGGCCCCGAGCCGATCTCCGGCTCGGGGTCCACGCGTCCCCTGCCCCCAAGATCCCGCCCGCGCCTGGGCGTCGCGCTGCTACGGCGCGCTCGCGCCGTCCCAGAGCCCGTACTTCGCGGCCGGGCTGTCGGACTGGACGGCGAGGTTGCGGCTCGCCGCGTCGACGAACTGCGGGTCGGCAGTCACGTTGTCGACCTGCGTGTAGGACGTGCCCAGCCAGCTCGAGAAGTTCCCGCCGGGGCAGTTCCAGAACACGTTCGCGTCGACGACGTTGTTGGCGAACGCGCTGGCCGAGCCGCCCGTCCAGCCGAGGATCCCGTAGCCGTAGTTGCCCTGGTTGCGGTGCAGGGCGGCGATCACGTTGTTGCGCATCACCGTGTTCGCGCTGCTGTAGCCGCGATCGCCCGCCGGGTCGATGCCGTTGCCGCAGTTGTAGATCACGTTGCGGGCCACCGTGGTGCCGTCGGCGCCAGGGTAGATCTGCACGCCCGAGTCGCCGCAGTCGTAGATCCAGTTGTCCGTGATCTGCGTGTTGCGCGTGTGGTCGACGTAGATCCCGTGCTCCTCGGTGACGCGGTTGCCGAAGTGGCCGACGTCATGGATCTTGACCCGGATGATCCGGTTGTTGCTGATCCAGTTGCCGGGGTTGCCCTCTCCGCGCAGCAGGATCCCGATGCCGGTGCGCCCGTTGTAGAGCTCGCTGTCGGACAGGGTGAAGTCATCGGCGTCGCTGATCAGCGGCTCGCCGGTCTGCTGGCCGGCGGAACCCTTGTAGAGCGAGTTCTCGCCGTCGATCGTGACGTGCGTGAGCGTGACGCCGGGCGCCGAGTTGGGGATCCAGATGAAGCCGCGGATCGTCGCCCGCTCGCCGGGATAGCTCTGGATCGTGATGCCACGGTGGGTCAGGTTGTGGCGCTGGCTCGCGGACGCGTACGTGCCGGCGCGCAGGCATCCGACCTGCCCCGGGGCGAGCGTGTCGTTGAGTCGCTGCAGCGTGCGGAACGGCGCCTTCAGCGTGCCGTCGCCTGCGTCCGAGCCGTCGGTCGCCGCGACCTTGTCGCACGCGAGCGACGCGACGGGCGGCGGCGGGGCCGGGATCGGGATGGGGGACGGGCTCGGGACGGGCGTCGGCACCGGCGCGGGCGTCGGCGCGGGCGTGGGAGCGGGCGTCGGCTTCTTGGCCGTGGGGGCCGGCGTGGCCGGAGCCGGAGCCGGGGACTTCGCCGCGGGCGCCGGCGCCGGCTTGGTGCTCGGCTGCGGCTTGGGGCTCGGCGCCGTCGGGTGATCGACCGTCACCGTGATCGACTCGAGCGAGGACGCGCGGACGGCGACGTCGTAGGCGACGGCGGTCAGCACGTGCTTGCCCTCTGCGCTCGCGCTGGTGTCCCAGCGGCAGGCGTAGGGCACGTGGCGCTCCTGGTTGAGGAACCGCCCGTCGAGGAAGAAGTCGACGTGGTGGATCGGGAGCCCGGACGTGACGGTCGCCTCGCAGGTGTCGAGGACCTCGTTGAGCACGCCGCTGACCGTCGTGTCGCCGAGCGGGCGCTTCCAGGCGAGTGCCGGCCGGGCCTTGCCGTCCGTGTTCGTGCGCAGGGACCACGCGACGGCGCGACGCGCCTTGCGCTCGCGGGTGCGGCGCGCTGCGGAAGTCGTCGAGGCGCTGCGGTGGCGGACCTTCTCGCCGGTGGCCTTGGCGCGCCGGTGATGGCTCTTCTGCGCCAGCGCGATCGCGGCCGCCGGCCCGAGCAGGGCGAGCGAGGCCAGCACCAGCAGGGCAGAGCGCCGGAGCGGGTTCGATCCGCGCCGTCGGCGGTCCTCGCGCGAGCTGCGGTTCCGTGGCATGTGGGCGCTCCCTTCGTCGATGCCGATCGCCTCGAGGACGAAGGAGATGAGCGCCCGCACCCTGTTCACACCGGTTACCTCGGCGTCGTCGAGTGCGGGCTTGAGGCCGGTCGCTGGCCGCGGACGCTCGACGGAGCGAGCATCGCGGCCAGATCCCTGCCTTCGCCGCTTCCCCCCCGGGGCCTGCGGCGCGGCAAGATAGAGC
>DAIOGP010000002.1:0-3838 GCA_036745135.1 Solirubrobacteraceae bacterium | reverse complement strand
GGTGCAACGCTGGCCGGGTATCGCATCGAGTCGATCATCGGCCGCGGCGGGATGGGCGTCGTCTATCTCGCCGCGGACGCGCAACTCGAGCGCAACGTCGCGCTGAAGGTGCTCGCACCCGAGCTCTCGGGCGACGCGCGCTTCCGGGCTCGCTTCCTGCGGGAGTCGCACCTCGCCGCGGCGCTGGAGCATCCGAGCATCGTCCCGGTGCACGCTGCCGGCGAGGCCGACGGCGTCCTCTACATCGTCATGCGCTTCGTCGACGGCGTCGACCTCGGTCAGCTGATCGACCGCGAAGGACCGCTGCCCGCGGAGCGCGCGCTCGCGATCGTGCGGCAGGTGGCCGACGCGCTCGACGCGGCGCACGAGCGGGGCCTCGTGCACAGGGACGTGAAGCCCGCCAATGTCCTGCTCGATCAGCACGATCGGGCGTATCTCGCCGACTTCGGCCTCGGCAAGCGCGTCGAGGGGACGAGCCGGATCACGGCCTCGGGACAGATGCTCGGCACCGTCGATTACACGGCGCCCGAGCAGATCAGAGGTGAAAGCGTCGGGCCCGAGGCCGACGTGTACGCGCTGGGGTGCCTGCTCTACAAGTGCCTGACCGGCAGGGCGCCGTATCCGAGGGAGTCCGACCTGGCCGTGCTGTGGGCGCACATGTACGACGATCCGCCGCGCCTGAGCGCACGCCGCGCCGACCTGCCGACGAGCCTCGACGACGTCCTCGCTCGAGCGCTTGCGAAGGAGACCGCGACCCGCTTCGCATCGTGCGCGCGGCTCGTCGTCGCGACGCACGATGCGATCGTCGGAGTTCCTGCGCCTGCGGCTCCCGCCGGCCTGCCCGAGGTCCGCAAGACGGTTACGGTGCTGTTCGCCGCACTCGGCCCGGGTCGGGGCGCAGATCAGGATCCCGAGGCCACGCACGGGGCGGTCGCCCGGTGCCTGGAGGCGGCCGAGGCCGTGCTCGTGCGTCACGGCGGGGCCGTCGAGCGCGTCGCCGGCGAGGAGCTGGTCGCGGTCTTCGGGATCCCCGTCGTGCGCGAGGACGATGCGGTGCGAGCAGCGCAGGCCGCGGCCGAGCTGGGCGAGCGGCTGGCCGAGGTCGACGCACGGTTCGCGGCTCGCATCGGCATCGAGAGCGGCGAGGTGCTCGCCCCCCAGGACGCCGCCTCGCCGGGTCTCGTCACCGGTGCGCCGCTCCGGGCCGCCGCCCAGCTCGAGCGAGCGGCCGGAGCCGGCGAGGTGATCCTCGGGCCACGCGCACGGGACCTCGCCGGCGAGCGCGTCGTCGTCGAACGCCTCGAGGCGGACGGGCTTCACGACGGCGGCGCCTGGAAGCTCGTCGGCCTCGCACCCCGGCCGGTCGTGCCCCAACACCCCGTTGCGGCGCCGCTGGTGGGCCGCGAGCGCGAGCTCGCCGCGCTGCGCGCCGCGTTCGAGGAGACGTGCGCGGCACGGACGTGCCGCATCGCCGCGGTGCTCGGCCCCGCCGGCATCGGCAAGACGCGGCTCGCCACCGCGTTCGCGTCGGCGGTCGACGGCGACGCCGGGGTGCTGGCCGGGCGGTGCCTCTCGTACGGGGAGGGCATCACGTTCTGGCCGCTCGCCGAAGCGCTGCGCCCGCTCGTGGGCGACGACACCCGCGGGGGCTTCGAGCGGCTGCTCGACGGCGAGGCCGACGCCGAGCTCGTCTCGGCCCGGGTGGCGGCAGCGATCGGGCTCGTCCAGGCCGACGAAGCCGAGGAGACGTTCTGGGCGTTCCGACGGCTGCTCGAGACGCTCGCCCGCCGGCGGCCGCTCGTGCTGATGCTCGAGGACCTGCAGTGGGCGGAGGCGACGCTCCTCGAGCTCCTCGCGTACCTGACGCGCGCGGTGCGAGATGCTCCGGTGCTGATCGTCTGCCTCGCCCGCCCTGAGCTCCTCGACCGGACGCTGCCGTGGACATCGCCCGCCGCGACGATCGTGCTCGAGCCGCTCGAAGCGCGGCACGCGACGTCGCTCATCGAGCGCCTGTCGGCAGGAAGCGGCGGCGTTCCGGCGGCGCTCGCGTCGCGGATCGCGCAGACGGCCGAAGGCAACCCGCTGTTCATCGAGCAGCTGCTCGCGATGGCGCTCGAGGATCCCGGCGGTGGACGCGAGACGACGCTGCCGCCGGCGATCCGCGCGCTGCTCTCCGCGCGCCTCGAGCGGCTGCTGCCGGAGGAGCGGCAGATCGTGGCGTGCGCATCGATTGAAGGGCTCGTGTTCCACCTGGGCCCACTCGCCGATCTCTGCCGCGACATCGAGCCATCGGCGTTGGGGCGCCACCTCATCGCGCTGACCCGCAAGGACTTCGTCCAGTCCGACCACTCCATGATCGCCGGCGACGAGGCCATGCGCTTCCGCCACGGCCTGATCCGCGAGGCCGCCTACCAGAGCCTTCCGAAAGAGCAACGAGCCGTGCTGCATGAGCGGTTCGCCTCGTTCCTGGAGCGGATCGACGGCGACCGGATGATCGACGAAGAGGAGTTCGTCGGCTACCACTTCGAGCAGGCCGCCCGGTACGGGGCAGAGCTCGCGGAGGACGGCGCTGCACCGGTCGGCCTGGCCATCCGGGCCGCCTCGAGGCTCGGGGCGGCCGGGCGGCGTGCCCTGGCCCGCGGCGACCTGCCGGCCGGGATCAACCTGCTCGAGCGCGCGTCGTCGCTGCGGCCGGAGGATCCCGCGCTGCTCGCCGAGCTCGGAACGGCGTTCACGGAGAGCGGGCGGCTCGAGGATGCCGAAGCGGTCCTCGAGGACAGCCTCCGCTTCGCGCGCGCCGGCGGCGATCGGCTCCTCGAAGGCCACGCGCTCGTTCACCGGCTCGCGCTCGGCCTCGAGGTCGACACCGACCGGGTCGTGGACGAGGTGCCGCGGGTCGCCGGCGGGTTGGCGGAGCTGTTCGAGCGGGAGGGCGATTCCCTCGGCCTTTGCCGGCTCCTGCGCCTTCAGGGCCTCGTCGCATGGTGGGACTGCCGAGCCGGGGCGGCGAGCGCGACCTGGGAGCTGGGCGTCGTCCACGCCCGGCGAGCGGAGGCCAGCCGTGAAGTCGTCGATCTGCTGGAGTGGCTCGCCTCGGCGGCGTGCACGGGCCCGACGCCGGTCAGCGAGGCGATCCGCCGCTGCGAGGAGATTCGCGCCGAGCTGCACGGCTTCCCGCGCGCGGAGGCCTGGGTGCTCCGGCCACTCGCCGCCCTGCACGCCATGACCGGCGACTTCGCGCACGCGCACGAGCTGCTCGAGCGTTCGCTCGCCGTGACCGACGAGCTCGGCCTGCGGGTGAACGAGGCGGTTCCGTCCTACGAGGTCTTCGTGGACATGCTCGAGGGCGACCCCGCGCGGGCCGAGCAGCGGGCGCGCAGGGCCTACGAGCAGCTGACGGCGACCGGCGAGCAGGCGTTCCTCGCCGAAGCCGCGGTCCTGCTCGCGGTTGCCCTCGAGGCGCAGGGCGACGACGCCGAGGCCGTTCGATTCGCGCAGGTGGCAGCGAGCCGAGCCGGCCGCGCCGACCCCAACGTGCAGGTCGCCGCCCGCTCGGTTCAGGCGAAGATCCTCGCGCGAGCGGGCCGTTCGGCGGAGGCGGAGGCGCTTGCCCGCGAGGCTGTCCAGCTCGCGGAGCCCTCGGATTTCGTCAACCTCCAGGCGGACGCCTGGGCGGCGTTGGCCGAGGTGCTTCGTCTCGGCGGTCGCTCGGGAGCGGCCGCCGATGCCCTGCAAATGGCGCTGGCCCTGCGCGAGCGGAAGGGCAATCTCGTCGGCGCACGACAGACCAGCGCCGGCCTGGCCACGATGGCGCGTGCCGGCGACAGCCGGCGCGGGT
>DAIOGP010000001.1:0-19302 GCA_036745135.1 Solirubrobacteraceae bacterium | reverse complement strand
AGCTGTTCATGCACGAGGGCTCGAAGGTCGAGCGCGCCGCGGTCGTCTCCGACGTGCGCGGCGGCGAGTACTTCGAGGGGCTCGCGCGCGTCCTCGACGAGCTGGGTTCCGCGGGCGTGACGCACCGCGTGCTGTTCCTCGAGGCCGATGAGCAGACGCTGCTCACGCGCTTCCAGGAGACCCGCCGTCGGCACCCGCTCGCCCCGCACGCCACCGTCGCCGAGGGCATCGCGGCCGAGCGCGAGCTGCTCGCGCCGCTGCGCGCACGCGCCGACCTCGTCGTCGACACCACGGGCCTCGGCGCGGCGGACCTGCGTCGCCGCGTCGCCGCCGAGCTGCTGCGCTCGGAGAACCCGGGCCGGCTCGCGGTCACGTTCTTCAGCTTCGGCCACAAGCACGGCCCGCCGCGCGACGTCGACCTCGCCTTCGACGTCCGCTTCCTGCCCAACCCGCACTACGAGGCCGAGCTGCGGCCGCTCACCGGCCAGGACGAGCGGGTCGTCGCCTACATCGACCGCGACGGGGCGCTCGGCGAGTTCTACGACCACCTGCTGCCGCTGCTCGACTACCTGCTCCCGCACTACCTGGCCGAGGGCAAGTCGCACCTCTCGATCGCGATCGGCTGCACGGGCGGGCGCCACCGCTCGGTCGCGATCGCCGAGCGCCTCGGCGCGCACTTCCGCGATCGGGACGAGCTCGTCGTCACGGTGGCGCATCGCGACGTCGACAAGGCCGCCCGCGCGTAGTAACTACGCGGTCGCGCTCGGCTTCCTCGCGATCCCGGGCGCAGCGGCGTTGATAGCGTTGCGCCTCCCGCCGGCCGGAGCGCTGCGCCGGCCCTGAACTCGCACTCGTCGCAGGAGGACCCGACATGCCCGTCCGCGTGGGAATCAACGGCTTCGGCCGGATCGGCCGCAACGTGTTCCGCGCCGCCAAGCAGCAGGGCGCCGACATCGAGTGGGTGGCGGTCAACGACCTGACCGACAACGCGACGCTCGCGCACCTGCTCAAGTACGACTCGATCCTCGGGCCCTATCCCGGCACGGTCGAGCTGACCGACAGCGGGCTGCGGATCGACGGCGACGAGCTGCGCGTGTTCGAGGAGCGCGACCCCGGCGCGCTGCCCTGGGGCGACCTCGGCGTCGACGTCGTGATCGAGTCCACGGGCCACTTCACCGACCGCGCGGGTGCCGCCAAGCACCTCGCCGGCGGCGCGAAGAAGGTCGTGATCAGCGCGCCCGCGAAGGACCCGGACGTCACCGTCTGCCTCGGGGTCAACTTCGACGAGGTCTACGACAAGCAGCAGCACGACGTGATCTCGAACGCCTCGTGCACGACGAACTGCCTCGCGCCGGTGGCGAAGGTCCTCCACGACACGGTCGGCATCAAGCACGGGCTGATGACCACGATCCACGCCTACACCGCCGACCAGCGCCTGCAGGACATGCCGCACTCCGACCTGCGCCGGGCGCGCGCCGCCGCGGTCAACCTGATCCCGACCTCGACCGGCGCGGCCAAGGCGATCGGGCTCGTGATCCCGGCGCTCGTCGGCAAGCTGCACGGCTTCGCGATGCGCGCCCCGGTGCCGACCGGCTCCGTCGTCGACCTGACGATCGAGGCCGAGCGCGCCACGTCGGTCGAAGAGCTGAACGCCGCGGTCAAGGCGGTCGCCGACAAGGGTCCCCTGAAGGGCATCCTCGCCTACACCGAGGACCCGATCGTCTCCTCCGACATCATCACCTCGCCCTACTCCTCGATCTTCGATTCACAGCTGACCGCGGTGATCGACGACACGCTCGTCAAGGTCGTCGCCTGGTACGACAACGAATGGGGCTACTCGAGCCGGCTGGTCGACCTCGTGCAGCGCCTGCTGTGAGGACGCTGCGGGACCTCGACGTGACCGGCAAGCGCGTCCTCGTCCGCGTCGACTTCAACGTCCCGCTCGCGGACGGCGCGATCACCGACGACGCGCGCATCCGCGCGGCGCTGCCGACGATCGCGGAGCTGCGCGAGCGCGGGGCGCGGCTGATCCTGTGCTCGCATCTCGGCCGGCCGCTGGACCGCGAGCCCGAGCTGTCGCTGCGGCCCGCCGCCGAGCGCCTCGCCGAGCTGACGGGCGCGAAGGTCACGCTCGCGCCGGCGGTCGTCGGCCCCGAGGTCGAGGCGCTCGCCGCCGCGCTCGCGCCCGGCGAGATCCTGATGCTCGAGAACACGCGCTACGAGCCGGGGGAGACGCGGAACGACGACGGTCTCGCGCGGGCGCTCGGCGCGCTCGCCGACGTCTACGTGGACGACGCGTTCGGCGCCGCCCATCGCGCGCACGCGAGCACCGAGGGCGTGACGCACCACGTCGCCGCCGCGGCCGCGGGACTGCTGCTCGAGCGGGAGGTCGCGACGCTGCGTGGGTTGCTCGAGGCGCCCGCGCGGCCGTTCGTCGCGGTGATCGGCGGCGCCAAGGTGACCGACAAGATCGGCGTGATCGAGAGCCTGCGCGCGCGCGCGGACGCGATCCTCGTCGGCGGCGCGATGTGCTTCCCCTTCCTCGCCGCCCAGGGGCATTCCGTCGGCGCGTCGCTGTGCGAGGCAGAGGGCGTCGAGCCCGCACGGGCCGCGCTGGCCGCCGCTGCCGGGGGCTCCTGCCGCCTCGAGCTCCCGAGCGACCTCGTGCTGGGCGACCGCTTCGCGGCCGACGCGCAGCGCCGCGAGCTGGACGGTGTCGACGTCCCCGACGGCTGGATGGGGCTCGACGTGGGCGCCGGGACCGCGCGCCGCTACGCCGGCGAGATCGAGGCCGCGGGGACGGTCTTCTGGAACGGCCCGATGGGCGCATTCGAGCTGCCGCCGTTCGCCGCCGGCACGCGCGCCGTCGCCGAGGCGATCGCGAGCGCGCCGGGGACGACCGTCGTCGGCGGCGGCGACTCGGCCGCCGCGCTGCACGAGTTCGGGCTCGCCGACCGCGTGACGCACCTCTCCACCGGCGGCGGCGCGTCGCTCGAGCTGCTCGAGGGGAAGACGCTGCCGGGCGTGGAGGCGCTCGCGTGAGCGCGTCGCGGACCCCGCTGATCGCGGGCAACTGGAAGATGCACAAGACGGTCGCCGAGGCCGAGGCGTTCATCCAGGCGCTCCTGCCGCGGCTGTCGAGCGTCGACGGCGTCGACGTCGCGATCTGCCCGCCGTTCACGGCGCTCCAGGCGATGGTCGACAGCGCGCGCGGCTCGCGCGTGCAGGTGCTCGCGCAGACGATGCACGAGGCCGACCACGGCGCCTTCACCGGCGAGGTTTCCGCGGCGATGCTGCTCGAGCTCGACGTCGACGGCGTGATCCTCGGGCACTCCGAGCGCCGCCAGTACTTCGGCGAGACCGACCGCGCGCTGCAGCTCAAGGTGCCCAAGGCGCTCGCCGCCGGGCTGCTGCCGGTCCTCTGCGTCGGCGAGCGCGAGGAGGAGCGCGAGGAGGGCGCGACGCAGCGCCGGCTGCGCCAGCAGGTCAACGAGGCGCTCGAGCAGGTTCCGGTCGAGCGCCTGGGCGACGTGGTCATCGCCTACGAGCCGATCTGGGCGATCGGCACCGGTCGCGTGGCGACGCCGGCGCAGGCCCAGGAGGCGATCAGCTTCATCCGCGCGCTCGTGCGCGACCACTCCGCCGAGGAGTCGCAGCGCACGCGGATCCTCTACGGCGGCAGCGTCAACGCGGACAACGCCGCCGAGCTGCTGGCGCTGCCGGACGTCGACGGCGCGCTCGTCGGCGGCGCGAGCCTCGAGGCGGCCTCCTTCGCGGCGATCGTCGAGGCGGCGCCGCGCGCATGAGCGCGCCGGGCGGCCCGAGCGCGCTGCCGGTGCCCGCCGGGCCGACCGAGCTGCCCGTCCCGAGCGTCTGCCTGATCGTGCTCGACGGCTGGGGCCTCGCCGAGCCCGGCCCGGGCAACGCCGTCTCGCTCGCCGACACGCCGGTGTTCGACGCCCTCTGGGAGACCTACCCGCACGGCCGGCTGACCGCGTGCGGGCGCAGCGTCGGGCTGCCGGACGGGCAGATGGGCAACTCGGAGGTCGGTCACCTGAACCTCGGCGCCGGGGCCGTCGTGCGCCAGGACCTCACGCGGCTCGACGACGCCGTCGCCGATGGCTCGTTCGCGCAGAACGCGGTGCTCCGCGACGCGCTCGCCGGGGCGCCGCGCGCCCACCTGCTCGGGCTCGTGTCCGACGGCGGGGTGCACGCGAGCATGGACCACCTGCGCGCGCTGATCGAGCTCGCCGGCGCGCTCGGCGTGCCGGACGTGGTCGTCCACGCCTTCACCGACGGCCGCGACACCCTGCCGACGTCGGGCGCGGCGTACCTCGAGACCGTCGCCGGGTGGCTCGCCGAGGTCGGCGGGCGCATCGGGACCGTCGTCGGGCGCTACTACGCGATGGACCGCGACCGGCGCTGGGACCGAGCGCAGCGCGCGTACGACCTGCTCGTGCACGGGCGCGGCGAGCACCACGCCGCCGACGGGCCGGGCGCCGCGCGCGCGGCCTACGAGCGCGGCGAGACGGACGAGTTCATCACGCCGACCACCGTGGGGGAGGAGGCGGCGATCCGCCCCGGCGACGCCGTCGTGTGCTTCAACTTCCGCCCCGACCGCATGCGCGAGCTGACGCGCGCGCTCGCCGAGCCCGGGTTCGACGAGGTCGACCGCGGCGGCGCCCCGGTGGTCGAGCGCTACGCGACGATGACCGAGTACGAGGAGGGCTGGCCCTACCCGGTCGCGTTCGCCCCCGAGCGCCCGGCGGTCACGCTCGCGCACGTGCTGGCGGACCGCGGGCTGCACCAGCTGCACGTGGCGGAGACGGAGAAGTACCCGCACGTGACGTACTTCTTCAACGGCGGCGAGGAGGCGCCCTACGCGGGCGAGGAGCGCGCGCTCGTGCCCTCGCCGCGCGACGTGCCGACCTACGACTTCAAGCCGGAGATGAGCGCGCCGGAGGCCGCGCGCGCGTTCGTCGAGCGTTGGAGCAAGGGGGACGAGGGCTTCGGCCTGATCAACTTCGCCAACGCCGACATGGTCGGCCACACCGGCGTGATCCCGGCCGCGGTCGCCGCGATCGAGACGGTCGATCGCTGCCTCGGCGAGGTCGTCGCCGCCGTCCACGCGACCGGCGGGGCCTGCGTGATCACCGCCGACCACGGCAACGCCGACCACATGCTCGAGCCCGACGGCAGCCCCAACACGGCGCATTCGCTCAACCCGGTGCCGCTGATCGTGACCGCCACGGGGCTGACCGTGCGCGACGGCGGCATCCTCGCCGACGTCGCGCCGACGGTGCTGCGGCTGCTCGGCGTCGAGCAGCCGCCGGCGATGACCGGCCGCTCGCTCGTCTGAGCTCGCCACCGTCGAGGCCTTAGCGCCGCTCCTCGACGAGCCGCGCCGCCCGGTCGACGGCGCCGCGCGACAGCAGCGGCCCGAGTCGGCCGCGGTTGGCGGCCACGAGGTCGTAGCCGCGCTCCGTCAGCCGCGGCGCGCGGCGCGCGAGGGCGGCCAGCGGGGCGCCGCCGCGGAGCAGGTCGCCCAGCGGCGCGAACGCGGCGCCGCCCGAGTGGATCGTCCCGTCGGGGGTCACGAGGTGCCACGACGCGAGCCGGCGCTCCTGCGGCAGCGAGGCGAGCGCCGCCTGGCCGGCGTCGCTCTGGATCGCGACCGGGCGCAGCGCGCGCCCGCGGTCCCAGCGCAGCAGCAGGCCCATCGCCCAGGTGCAGAAACCGCACTCGGCGTCGTAGAGCGCCAGCGCGCGGGTCATCGCGAGCCCCGTCTCATCACCGGGCAACGATAGGTAGGCGGCGCGCTTGTAGGGTGGCCGGCGTGCCGCCGTTCGCCGTGCTCCATCGCGATCCCGGCTCTCGCGCGCGCGTCGGGATCCTGCGCACGGCCCACGGCGAGGTCCGGACGCCGGCGTTCGTCCCGCTGGCGACCAAGGCCACGGTCAAGGGGCTCGAGCCCGCAGAGGTGGCGGCGCTCGGCTACGACATGGTGCTCGGTAACACGTTCCACCTGATGCTCGCGCCGGGGCACGAGCTCGTGGCGCGCTTCGGCGGGCTCCACGAGTTCATGCGCTGGCCGGGACCGATCGTGACCGACTCAGGCGGCTTCCAGGTCTTCTCGATGGGCCACGGGACGGTCGCGGACGAGATCAAGGGCCGCGCGCCGAGCGGCGCGTCGCGCGCCGGCGCGGTCCTCTCGATCGAGGAGCGGGGCGTGCGCTTTCGCTCGTACGTCGACGGCGCGGAGCGCTTCATCGGCCCGGAGACCTCGATGGAGGTGCAGGCGGCGCTGGGCTCCGACGTCGCGCTCGTGTTCGACGAGTGCACGCCGTTCCACGTCAGCCGCGAGTACACGCAGCGCTCGACCGAGCGCACGCACCGCTGGCTCGCGCGCTGCCTGCGCTGGCACGCGGACCACGGGCCGGCGGGTCAGCTCGTCTACGGGATCGTGCAGGGGGGCGTGCACGAGGACCTGCGGCGGGCGTCGGCGCAGGCGGTCGCCGCGAGCGGCTGCGACGGCATCGCGATCGGCGGCTCACTCGGCCAGGACAAGGCCGAGATGCACGCGGTGGTCGGCTGGGCGACCGCCGAGCTGCCCGAGGATCGGCCGCGCCACCTGCTCGGGATCGGCGAGATCGACGACCTGCTCCGCGGCGTCGAGCTCGGCATCGACACGTTCGACTGCGCGATGCCGACGCGGCTGGGCCGCCACGGCATGGCACTCGTGCACGATCCGGGTGGACGGTGGCGCGTGGACCTCGGCAAGGCCCGGTGGCGCGAGTCGCAGGAGCCGCTGCTCGACGGCTGCCCGTGCCCGGCGTGCGCCGCCGGCTACTCCCGCGGCTACGTGCACTACCTCGTCAAGCACGGCGAGCTCACGGGGATGCGCCTCCTGACACTGCACAACCTCGCCTTCGTCGCCCGCCTGATGGCTCGGCTGCGCGCGGCGATCGCCGCGGGCGAGCTCGCGCAGGTGACCGCTGCGGTCCGCGGCGGCGCGCCCGTCTGAGCCCAACCGCGCGGCCTGGCGCGGCGGATCATCCCTTCGGGCGATGCCCGCCGGGTGGCGCGCGCCTAGCGTGCACTCGATGAGCACCGGCACGATCGACCGCTGGTTCGACGCGGTCGCGCCCTCGGTGTACGGCGCGGCGCTCGCGGCGGCGTGCGACCGCCAGGTGGCGCTCGAGGTCGCGGGCCGCGTGCTCGAGCGGGCGGCCCTGGAGCCGGTCGTCAGCCTGGCCGAGCTCGTCGATCGCGCGATCCTGCTCGCCTTCGAGGCCGGGCCGGCCGAGGGCTTCGCCGCGCTGCCCCCGCGCGAGCGCGCGGCCGTCGGCCTCGCCCGCCTCGCGGGCCGCAGCGTCGGCGAGATCGCCCGGGCGCTCGAGCGCGACGAGCGCGACCTGCGCGCCGCGCTGCTCGCCGGGCTTCGCCGTTGCTCCGCGACGCAGCCCGCACGGCCCCGCGCCGCCGTCGCCTGACGCATCCATCCGGTGGCCGGAGCCGTGGGGCGTGGGCGGCTGGAGCCGCGAGGCGTGCTCAGCCGCCTCTGGCGGGCCCGGAAGCTGCCCCTCGGCGCGCTCAGCGCGGGGCCCGCAGGTGGCGCGCGGCGAACGCCGCCGCCTCGGCGCGGTTGCGAAAGCCCAGCTTCTCGAGCACGTGTCGCACGTGCGTCTTGACCGTCGCCTCGGTGATGAACAGCCGCTCGGCGATCTCGCGGTTGCGCAGGCCGGCGCTCAGCAGCGAGAGCACCTGGTGCTCGCGCTCGGTGAGCTCCGCGAGCGCGGCCTCAGCGGTCTCCTGTGGGCTCGGCCTGGCGCCGTTGCGCTCGGGGAGCCGCGGCGCGGCCAACGGCTCGCCGCGGCCGGCGCGCAGCACCGCCTCGACGAGCGCGTCCGGCGGCATGTCCTTGAGGAGGTACCCGTGGGCGCCGACGCGGTGGGCGGCGCTCACGTCGTGCTCGGCCTCGGACACGGTCAGGATCACGACGGCGACGTCAGGGTCGCGCTCGCGCAGCACGGCGCAGGTCTCGATGCCGCCGAGCTCGGGCATGTTGAGGTCGAGCAGGACGACGTCCGGCCGCCGGCGCTCGGCGAGCTCGATCGCGGCACGGCCGTCGCGCGCGAGCCCGACCACGCGGATACGGTCGTCCGACCGCAGCAGGGCGGCCGTGCCCTCGCGCATGAGGCGGTGATCGTCGGCGATGAGGACAGTGACCATGGCACGCTGCCCTGACCCGCGATCTATCGTAACGGCGTTGTGGGCGATCACACCGTACAGCGGCAGGGTCCGTCGGCGGCGCTCGTGCCCGAGGTCCTGACAAGGCTCGGCGCGATCGCGCGCGTCGCGCGGGCGCTCGTCGAGGTCGGCGCGCTGGCGCAGCTCGCGGAACACGCGCTCAGCGAGATGCGCGAGGCGCTGGGGCTCGACGTCGCCGTCCTCTACCTCCCCGACGCGACGGGTCAGCAGCGGCTGCAGGCGTACAGCAGCACCTCGGCGGGGGGCCCATCCGCGCCCGAGGCACGTCAGGAGCTGTCGTTCGACGCCGAGGCGTGGCGGCTCGTCGTGCTCGGCGGCCAGCCGCTCGTGTTCACCGCGCCGGCCACGTGGCTCGTGGCGACGCCGTTCGAGCCGGCGCCGGCGTCGTGGCTGGCCATGCCGCTCGTCTCCGAGCAGGAGCTGGTCGGCGTTGTCATGGCCGCGGCGCCCACCCCGATCTCGCTGGATCCCGCCGGCGTGGGCATGATCACGCTGCTCGGCGACCTGCTCGCGGCCGGCGTGGCCAACGCGCGCCTACGCCAGCGGATCCTGCGCGCGGAGGTCGAGCGCGAGCGAGCGCGGCTCGGGGCCGAGGTGCACGACGGCCTCGCCCAGGACCTCGCCCTGGCGCTGCGCGAGCTCGCGCTGCTCGAGGCCGAGCCGCCCGCCGAGCAGGGCCGCGCGAGCCGCGCGCGGCTGCGGGCTGCGGTCGAGTCGGCGCACCGCCTCGTCCGCGCGCGCCTCGAGGACCTCGAGGTGACCGTGCCGCTCGGCGGGATCCAGGCGGCGGTCGAGGACCTGTGCGCGAAGCACGAGCGCGGCGGGCTGGCCGTGCGGCTGCGGTGCGGCTCGCTGCCGAGCGACGTCGCGCCGGAGACGACCGCGGTCGTCCTGCGCGTGCTCGGCGAGGCGCTTGCCAACGTCCAGACGCACGCGGCCGCGAGCATCGCCGCGGTCGACCTCGATGCGCAGGACGGCGAACTGGCCCTCGTCGTCTCCGATGACGGGCTGGGCGTGAGCGACGACGCGCTGGGGGCGGGGGAGGGTCATTTCGGCATCACGATCATGCGCGCACGGGCGCGCAGCGTCGACGGTTCGCTGACGATCGAGCCGGCCGCGCCGCACGGCACGCGGCTCACGCTTCGCGTGCCGTTGTCCTGACGCGCCAGAACTCGGCTCGTCGGGTCACGGACGGCGATCCGTCTGCTTTCATTGCCGCCATGCTGGCTCCGGCGCTCGGCGCGACCCTCGACGGCGACCGGTGCCCGCACATGGCCGTCCTCCTCAAGCGCGACGCCGAGCTGATGCCGGTGCTGGCGTCGTTCTACGCGCTCGGCGCCAAGCGGCGCGGCTGGCTCGTGCACCGCGCCGTCCAGGGTCAGGGCGGGCACGACCGCGCCGCGCTGGCGGAGGCCGGCCTCGACGTCGCGGGCCTCGAGGCGCGGGGCCAGCTGGCGATCGTCGAGTTCGATCCGTCCGAGCCGCCCGAGCGCTCGACCGACCCCTGGGAGCGCGGCCTCGAGCGGGCGCTCGGCGACGGGTTCGAGGCGCTCTGGTACTCGCGCTTCGCCGTCGGGGCGGACCCGCGCCAGTACGCGACCGTCCTGCCCTACGAGCGGGCCTGGGAGTCGTGCTTCCACGGCCGCCCCGTCGTCACGCTCTGCCCGTACGTCGTGGGCGCGCTCGACGCGACCGAGACGCTCGAACGGCTCGCGACGCTCGCCTCGACCCACGACACCGTGCTCGTGCCCGAGGGCGACGCCTTCCGCTCGGTGCAGCGGGCCTGAGCGCGGGCGCTCCGGCTCAGTTCGTCGCGTTGTCGATCAGCCGCTGGATCTCGTCGCCGATGTCGCGGGTCGCCTGCGTCGCCCAGTGCCGCGCATCCTCGCGCACCTGACGGTCGGCGACCACGAGCACCGCGCCGCCCACGGCCGCCAGCAGCACGACGAGTAGCAGGGTGCTGACGATGCGGAAGAGGAACCGCAGCGGGCGCGGACGCCGGCGGGGACGGCGGGCCACCGGGGCCGGCTCGGCGCGGCGGCGGCGGGTCGACGCCGGCGGTGCCGCCGGGGCCGGCGCCGGGGCAGCCGACGGCTGCGGGCGCCGCCGGCGCGCGGGGGCGCCCGCGCGCGCCGCGACCGGAGCGACGGGAGCGACGCGCGTGTGGTCCGGCGAGCTCGCCGCGAGCCGCGTGTGCGCCGTGGCCGGGGCAGCGCCGCCCGGGCCGATGCGCGTCGATGCGGTCGGGGCGTGGTCACGCCCGTGCGCGCGCGTGGCCGCGGTGGGGGCGACCCCGAGCGCACCGCCGCGCAGCGCGTCGGCCATCGCCAGCGCGTCCGGATAGCGCGCGGCGGGCTCGAGCGCGAGCGCGCGCGCGACCGCTGCGGCGAGCTCCGGCGGCACGTCCGGGTTGAGCACGTCGAGGCGCTGCGGCGCCTCGCGCTGCTGCCTGAGCGCCAGCTCGGTGAGCGAATCGGCCTCATAAGGGAGCCGGCCGGACAGGAGCTGGTAGGTGACGACCCCGAGCGCGTAGAGGTCCGCCGCCGGCCCGGCCTCCTCGCCGCGGCCCTGCTCGGGGGCCAGGTAGGCGGCCGTGCCGAGCACGGAGCCGATCTGCGTGATGCTCGACTGCTCCGCCGCCTTGGCGATCCCGAAGTCGGCCAGCTTGAGCACGCCTTCGCTCGAGCGCAGCAGGTTGCCCGGCTTGACGTCGCGGTGCACCACGCCGTTGCGGTGCGCGTAGTCGAGCCCCTGGCACGCCTGGCCGATCAGGTCGAGCGTGGTCGCGACCGGCAGCCGGCCGTGGTCGCGCAGCAGCTCCGCGCAGGACTGCCCGTCCACGTATTCCATGACGATGAAGTGCCGGTCGCTCGCCCGGTCGTGTCCCGAGTCGAAGACCTGCACGACGTTGGGGTGGATCAGCCGCGCGGCGGCGCGGGCCTCGCGCTCGAAGCGCGCGACGAACGCCTCGTCGGCGGCGAGGTGCTCCGCGAGCAGCTTGATCGCCACGAAGCGCTCGAGGCGCTCGTCGAAGGCCAGGTGCACGGTCGACATCCCGCCGTGGCCGAGCCGGCGCTCGAGGATGTAGCGGTCGGCGATCAGCGTCGCGCTCACGAGATCTGACCCCTCGCCGGGCTGCGGACGGGCGGCTGCGGGCCGCGGGGGATGCTACTGCCCATACTGGAGCCGTTCGGCCAGTGAGTCGGGGAGCCGCGCGGCGCGGATCGCCGCCATCGCGCCGGCGACGTCGTACTCGGTGCGGTGGAACGTCGCGGTCCAGGCGCGCGTGTCGAGCTCGAGCCAGGCGGCGCGGTGATCGCCGTCGCGCGGCTGGCCGACGCTGCCGGGGTTGATCAGCCACTCGCCCGCTTCGAGGTCCAGCACGGTTTCGGCCCGGCGCGGCTCGCCGGTCGCCGGCTCGCCCTCGAGGCGCGAGAACGAGAGCGCGACGTGCGAATGGCCGACGAGGCACACGCGCCGCGGCTGCACGTCGAGGCACAGCTCGGCGAGCAGCGCGGAGAGCACGTACTCCCAGATCGGGTCGCGCGGGCTGCCGTGGTAGAGCCCGACCTCACCGGCCGTGTCCTGCGGCTGGAGCGCGGCGAGGAAGTCGAGGCTCTCCTGGGAGATCGTCTCGCGCGTCCACTCAGCGGCGATCGCCGCGCCACGCGAGAACTCCTCGACCGGCAGCGCCCCGAGCACGGCGAGGTCGTGGTTGCCGACCAGGCAGATCGCGGCGTGCGCGCGGACGAGCTCGACGCACGCGTCGGGCTCCGCGCCATACCCGACGAGGTCGCCGAGGCACCACAGCTGGGCCGCGCCGGCCGCGGCGACCTCCTCGAGCACGGCTTCGAGCGCCTGCCGGTTCGCGTGGACGTCGGAGATGACGGCGACGCGCATCAGCCCGGCACCGCGGCGCGCGACGGTCGCGCACGCCGATGCCGGCCGCGCGGCCGGCTGCGATTGATCGCGACGAGGGTCATCTAGAGTGGCTCGGGTGGCTCGCGTGGCTCGGCTGGACGGATCGCGGTGGCGGCTGCCACTCGCGCTCGTGGCGGCGGTCGTGGCGGCCGAGGCCGCCGTGCTCGTCCTGCGACCGCGCGAGGGCGTGATCCATCCCGCCCCGGTCAGTGCCCGATCGTACTTCAGCGACGCCCAGATCGACCGGGCACGCGACTTCCGGCGGCCGCAGCTCGCGCTCTACGGCGGCCAGCTCGCGATCGAGGGGGCGCTGCTGGTCCTGCTCGTGCGCCGACCGCCGCGCTGGCTGCGCCGCGGCTCACGGCCGCTCCTGCGCGGCGCCGCGGCCGGCGCCGGCCTGGCGGTCACGCTCGCCGTGGTCGCGCTGCCGCTCGGGGCGATCGCGCGTCAG
Organism: Solirubrobacteraceae bacterium; assembly: GCA_036745135.1. Lineage (GTDB taxonomy): Bacteria > Actinomycetota > Thermoleophilia > Solirubrobacterales > Solirubrobacteraceae > DAIOGP01. The sequence continues at coordinate 6,659 of DAIOGP010000001.1, read as the reverse complement.
CGCGCGGTCGACGTCGGCCTCGTGACGCAGTCCTCCGGGGGCTGGGCGGTCGACCAGGTCAAGTCCGCGGCGATCTCGGCCGTGATGCTCGCCGGTGGTGCGGCGCTGCTGCTCGCGCTCATGTGGCGCTTCCCGCGCCGCTGGTGGGCGCCCGGCGCGCTGCTCGTCGTCGCCGTCGGCGTCGCCTTCACGTACGCCGGCCCGGTGGTGCTCGACCCGGTCTTCAACCGCTTCACGCCGCTCGCGGCGGGTCAGACGCGCAGCGACGTCCTCGCGCTTGCCCGCCAGGCCGGGGTCGACGTCGGCGAGGTGTACGTCGTCGACGCGAGTCGCCGGACGACGGCCGCGAACGCCTACGTGACCGGGCTCGGTCGCACCAAGCGCGTGGTCCTCTACGACACGCTGCTGGAGAAGTTCACGCGCGACGAGACGCGGCTCGTCGTCGCGCACGAGCTGGGCCACGTGCACTACCGCGACGTTCCGCGCGGCCTGCTGTGGTTGGCGCTGGTCGCGCCGTTCGCGATGTTCGCGACCCAGCGCCTGACCGAGCGGCTGGGCCCCGAGCGCGGCACGCCGGCGGCGCTGCCGGCGCTGGCGCTCGCGCTCGCGCTCGTCAGCACCGGCATGACGACGATCTCGAACCAGCTCTCGCGCCGGGTCGAGGCGCGGGCTGACACGTTCTCGCTCGAGCTCACGTCCGCGCCGGCGCCGTTCATCGCCTTCGAGCGCCGGATCGCGCTCCAGAACGTCGCCGACCCGGATCCGCCGGGGTGGCTCACGTGGACGCTCGGGACGCACCCCCCGACGGTCGCGCGGATCGGTGCCGCCGTCGCGTTCGAGCGCGGCCGGCGGTCCGCCGCGCCGTGACTACGAGGCCGGCTTCCCGCCCCACTCGGGCAGGTTCTTGATGCCCTCGCGCGTCTGCCACTTCGAGTAGTTGTCCTCCATCGCGTCGATCAGCTCGCGCATGAAGCGCGGCGCGAGGTTGACGCGGCTGACGACGACGCCGGGGACCTCGTCGTCCTCGACCTCGTGGTCGACGCGCGCGAAGGTGACCGTGAACTCGTAGTCGGAGTGGCTCACGTTCGCGAAGTTCGCGTACACCCCGGCCATCAGCTCGGGCGAGGTGTGGATGTTGATGTGGCGCTCGCCGCCCTCTTCCTCGCTCATCGCAGTCGTCCTCTCCGTCGCCGGGTGCAGTGCCACTCGCGCTCGCCGACCGTCGCGGCGAGACCACGAACTAGTATCGCAGCGGTGCGCCTGATCGTCCTCGCAGTGGGCCGGCTGCGGCCGCCGTTCGTGGACGATGCCGAGCACTATCGGAAGCTGCTCTCGCGCCACGCCCGCGTCGAGCACGTCGAGACGCGCGAGGACGAGGACGTGGCGCGGCGCATCCCGCCGCGCGCGTTCGTCTCGCTGCTGCACCGCGAGGGGCGCGCCTATACCTCGCCTGCGTTCGCGTCGTTCCTCGAGGAGCGCCGCCAGGCCGGGATCGACACCTGCTTCGTCGTCGGCGGGCCGTTCGGACTCGAGCTGCCGGAGGCCGAGCACCGGCTGTCGTTCGGCCCCATGACCTTGCCTCACCAGCTCGCGCGCGTGGTGCTGCTCGAGCAGCTCTATCGCGCCCACAAGATCCTCGCCGGCGAGCCGTATCACTATTAGCGCCGTGCCCGAGCGCTTCGACGACATCATGCGCGCGATCCCCACGCTCCCGCGGGCGCGGTCCCGCGACGAGCTGCGGACGTTCCTGATCCGGCTCGGGAAGCTCGGCGGGGCGATCGCCGCGCTGCTCGTCGTCGGGACGCTCGGCTTCGTGCTCACCGAGGACGTGTCGGTCTGGGACGGCTTCACCTGGGCGCTCGACACGGTCGCGACCGTCGGATCGGTCGCGCAGCCGCACGGGCTGGGCGGGCAGATCGTCAAGGTCGTCCTGATCGTGCTCGGCGTCGGTACGCTCTTCTACGGCCTGGTGACGGTCACCGAGTTCTTCGTCGCCGGCCACCTCACCGGCCTGCTCGATCAGCGCCGCGAGCAGAAGATGATCGACGCCCTCACCGACCACTACCTGATCTGCGGCTTCGGCCGCGTCGGCCGGCAGGTCGCGCGCGACCTGCGCGCCGCGGGGGCGCGCTTCGTGGTCGTCGACGCGCAGCCCGAGAACCACGAGCTCGCCCAGGTGGCCGAGGTGCCGTTCATCGAGGGCGAGCCCTCGGACGACGCGGTGCTGCGGTCGGCCGGGATCGAGCGGGCGCGGGCGATCGTCGCGTGCGTCGACTCCGACTCGGAGAACGTGTTCATCACGCTGACCGCGCGCGAGATCCGGTCCGACATCCGCATCGTGGCCCGCGCCGCGATCGAGGACTCCGAGAAGAAGCTGCGCCGCGCCGGGGCCGATCGGGTGATCTCGCCCTACAAGGCGAGCGGCGCCGAGATGGCCCGGCTCGCGCTGCACCCGCAGGTCTCCGAGAGCGTCGACGTCGCGCCGGAGTACCGGATGGAAGAGATCCAGGTCACGCGCGGCTGCGCGGGCGAGGGCCTGAAGCTCGGCGACGTGCGCGGCGACGCGATCATCGTCGCGCTGCGCCGCCCCGACGGCGCGTTCGTCGCCCAGCCCCCGTCGGAGACGACGCTGCACGCCGGCGACGTGCTCGTCGCGATGGGCACGGCGGCGGCGATGGATCGCCTCGAGGCCCTGTTCGCCCCGACCGGGGCGACGGCGACGTGAGCGCGGTCGAGGACCTGCGCGCGGCCGTCGCGACGGCCGCCGCGACGCTGCGCGAGGGCGCGCGCGCGCCGGGCGTCGCCCCGACGCTCGAGCGTCCGCCGAAGGCGGACTTCGGCGACTACTCGACGAACGCGGCGATGCTCGCCGCGCCGGTGCTCGGCCAGCCGCCGCGCGACATCGCCGCGCGGCTCGGGCAGGAGCTGCAGGCCCAGCTCGGCGATCGGCTCGATCGCGTGGAGGTCGCCGGCCCGGGCTTCCTCAACCTGTTCCTCGCCGACGGCTGGTACCGCGCGGCGCTCGCCGACGTCCTGGCGGCGGGCGACGGCTTCGGCGGCGGGACGGCGAGGTCGCCGGAGCGGATCCTCGTCGAGTTCGTGAGCGCCAACCCGACCGGCCCCGTGACCGCGGCGAGCGGGCGCCACGCGGCCTATGGCGACGCGCTCGCCCGCGTGCTCGCGTTCGCCGGGCACGCGGTGGAGCGCGAGTACTACGTCAACGACTACGGCAGCCAGGTGACCAAGCTCGGCGAGTCGATCCGGGCGCGGGCGCGCGGCGAAGACGTTCCCGCGGGCGGCTACGAGGGCGAGTACGTGGCCGAGCTCGCGGGGCGCATCCCGGGCGCGGCCGAGGCGGACGTCGAGGACCTCGCGCGCCGCGGCGTCGAGCTGATGCTCGAGCAGATCCGCGCGACGCTCGCGCGCTTCGGCGTCGAGTTCGACACGTGGTTCTCCGAGCGCTCGCTGCACGGGGCAGGCGAGCCGGCGGTCGACATGGCCGAGGCGGCGCTGCGCGAGGCGGGGCACCGCTACGAGTCCGAGGGGGCGACGTGGCTGCGCACCACGACCTTCGGCGACGACAAGGACCGCGTGCTGCGGCGCTCGAGCGGCGAGCACACCTACTTCCTCTCGGACATCGCGTACCACGAGCACAAGCGGGCGCGCGAGTTCGACCGGCTGATCGACGTCTGGGGCGCCGACCACCACGGCTACGTGCCGCGCATGAAGGCCGCGTTCGCGGCGCTCGGCGGCGATTCGGACGTGCTCGAGCTCGTGATCATGCAGTTCGTGCACCTCAGCGAGCGCGGCGAGCGCGCCGCGATGTCGAAACGCCGCGGCGAGTTCATCACGCTCGACGAACTGGTCGACGACATCGGCGTCGACGCGGCGCGCTTCTTCCTGCTGCAGCGCTCGCACGACACGACGGTCGAGCTCGACCTCGACCTCGCGCGCGAGCAGTCGAGCGAGAACCCGGTCTACTACGTGCAGTACGCCCACGCCCGCATCGCGTCGATGCTCGCGAAGGCGGGCGAGGAGCGGGTCGCAGAGGCGCTCGGGGCGGTCGCCGCAGGCGCGGTGCTGCATCCCGCCGAGCGCGCGCTCGTCAAGGAGCTGCTGGCCTTCCCGGTCGAGGTCGAGGAGGCCGCGGCCCGGCGCGCGCCGCACCGGATCGCCACCTACGCCCTGGGGCTCGCCCAGGTCTTCACCGCCTTCTACCGCGACTGCCAGGTCGTCGGCGCCGAGCCGCACGCGGTCGAGTCATGGCGCATCGCGCTCTCGGTCGCCACGCAGCGCACGATCGCCAAGGCGCTCGAGCTCCTCGGCGTCAGCGCGCCCAACACGATGTAGGCGCGGCGCGGCGGTTGACAGATGACAGTTGACAGTTGACAGTTGACAGTTGACAGTTGACAGTTGACTGAGGCAGTTGGCAGTTGGCAGTTCGCGGCTGGCGGCTGGCAAGTGGCAGTGGGCATTGCAGCGGGGCGTGGGCGGGGCCTGGGCCGCGGGTGCCCGTGGGCAGCAGGCGGCGGCTCGGGGAGCGGGCGGCGGCTTGTGGAGCGGGCGGCGGCCTGTGGGCCTGTGGGCCGGTGGGCGGGCCCTGCCACCAAAACGGGATTCTAGAAGCCCGTTTCAGTGAGAGAGGTGGAGAGACCGGGCTGCGAGCAATCGACCGATCCGTCGTGGAACCGAACAGCCGGTCGCCGCTCTGCCGCTCTGCCAACTGCCAACTGCCAACTGCCAACTGCCAACTGCCAACTGCCAACTGCCAACTGCGCCGCGCCGACCCGCTGCGCTGCGACCTGTCAACTGTCAGCTGTCAACTACGAACTGCCAACTCCAACCGCACCGCCGCCTACTCATACCTCCCCAGATCCGCCTCGAGCCGCCGCGCGTCCGCTTCGGCGAGCTCTGCGGCCGGTTGCTCGCCGATAGGCGCGATCCGCCGCCGGCGCCAACGCGGGAGGGCGACCGCGAGCCCGGCGAGCGCGGCGAGCAGGGCGCCGGCCGGGACGAGGTAGGCGGCGAGGCCGAACCCCTTACCCGACGGCAGGGCGAGCGAGTCCTCGCCGTAGTTCGCGGCGTATTCGCGCTTGATCTGCGCCTTCGATTCGCAGCGGTCGATCCGCGTCTGGATGAACCGGCGCTGCGCGTCAGGCCCCGGGCCGTTGGCGACGCTGAGCGGCGTCCCGCACGTCTTGCACATGACCTCGTCGGCGACGTCGGTCAGCGACGTCCGCGGGCAGGCGGCCGCGGCGAGCGCGGGCGCCGCGACGAGCAGCGCGAGCGCCAGCAGCGTTGCGACGGCGACCGTGCGCCGGGCGCCCGGCCGGCACGCCGCCGCGTGCCTCACGAGCGTGCTCCGAGCAGGGGCGCGACGGCGCGCTCGAGCCAGGCGCGATCGACCTGGTTGCGCCGGAGCGCGGCGATCCGGCCCTGGCGATCGATCACGAACGTCTCGGGGACGCCGCGGTTGTGCAGGTCGTCGAACAGCCGCGTGTCCGTGTCACGCAGGCTCGGGTAGTCGATCCCGTGGCGGCGCTCGAAGGCTCGCGCCGCCGCCACCGAGTCGTCGTAGACGACGCCGAGCACGACCACGCCGCGACCGGCGTACGCGCGCTGGAAGCCCACGAGGACCGGCGCCTCCTCGGCGCACGGGCCGCACCAGGACGCCCAGTAGTTGAGCACGACGACCTTGCCGCGATAGTCGGCGAGCGAGCGTCGCCCCGACCCGTCGAGCAGCGCGAGCGCGCGCTGCGGCGCGGGCACGCGCTCGCCACGGGCCAGCGCGGTCGCGATCGGGTCGCCGGTGCCGCTCTTGGCGACGCCGTAGACCAGCAACGCGAGCAGCGCGAGCGCGACGACGATCACGGCGGCGGTCACGGGGGCGCGGCGACGGGTCACGCACCAAGCGTAGAGGCCGCCGCCGGGCCGGTCGCAAGGCCGGCGCCGGCGGGGTGGGGCGAGGAGGTTAGAATCCGCGCCTCTGCGGGCTTAGTCCATCGGTAAGACGTCGGCTTCCCAAGCCGAAGAGACGGGTTCGATTCCCGTAGCCCGCTTGCGGCGCCGCTTGACGCACGATCGCGCCGCGTGCGGCCCGTTCGCCGCGCGGAGCGCGAATCCGGGGCGGCCGGACCGGCGTCTCGACGGGTGCGACGGACCGTCTCGCTAGACTCGCCCCCTCGCCGTGCGGCTCGGTGTCGCGCCACGGCGACGGTATGCGCATCGATCGACGGCTCATCACCGCTCGGGCGCCCGGCGTGCAGCATCGCGTCGCCTCCCGCCCCGCTCGCGCTCGGCTGCGCGTTGCGTCGCTGGCGCTCGCCTGCGGCGTGCTCGCCCTCGGCGTCGCCCCCGCCGGGGCCGCGGCGGCGGCGCTCGCGCTGCAGGTGGTCAACGACCGCGGCGAGTCCCAGGCGGCGCTCGTGCGCGTCCCGAACGGCGGCACGCGGCCGACGGACGCCGACGGCCGCCTGACCCTCGACGTCGCGCCCGGCGCCGTGCTCGGCGTGACGCGCGACCCCTTCAGCAGCGGCTCGCAGGGCGCGCCGGAGGGCCCCGGCGGCCTGCAGTACACGGTGCCCGCCCCGGTGCCGGCGGCGGCGAAGGTGACGCTCGCATCGCTGCCGCTCGTCGCATCCAAGCCGGCCATCGACGCC